>NZ_FZMP01000223.1 GCF_900196725.1 Candidatus Methanoperedens nitratireducens
GGGGGTGACTTGTGGCGCAAACGTAAAAATATGGGATATACTGCTGTATAATGGCAAAAGCAGTTATCCCAATTGTGCTCCATTATTCTTACTATTCAATTGCCTTTGTTCCACAGCCCTTAACAGTATTGACTGTACACGTGCCAGAATTAATCGGACAATTGTTGCCTGGTTGCGGCTCCGGCTTTGGCTTTGGCTTTGCCATTAAAATCTCTTCTGCACTCCCCTTTTCAATAACCTCTAATACAAGCCTTTCTCCAACTTCCATTTATATCACCTCCTTTTCGATTATCATTGGAAGATCGTCTCTACTATCTTCCAATAACAGTCATTAAGCCATAGCCGCCGGGATTAGCCTTTCTTCTACTAAACTTCTGACGAACAAGTCTAACGATTTCTTTTCTTCTATACAGCTTCGTCCTCCCTCCATTCTAGCTTTGCGGCATCCTCCGCAGCAAATAGGCAACAATTGACAAATCACACATTCAGCATCGTTAAATGGATTCACTGTGTACCATCTTGTGATTTTGCCAATAGTATTGGATCGTGTGACATTCCTTCCTTCCAATAAGTATCCGATAGACTCAGAATTTTCATACGTGTGAGTACATAAAAACACGTTGCCATCAGGACCGATCGCGTAATGGTCTAAAAAATCAACCTCGCAGTATCCGACATTATAATTATATGAGTTATAAATATGCCAACCAAGAGCCTTTGCGGCTACTTCCAGTTTAGTTAGACCTTGGAAGGACTCAGTCCCGGTCCCTTGTCGGCGAGCAGAGAATTCACGATAACCGCTCGCTTTGTTCGCCCAGATCCAGCGAAAGAAAACGGAAGCACGTGCCTTAACGATAGGCGGAAATCTTTCTAATAGTCTCTCAATCCCATTATAATTGTCGTCGCCACAATTGATTCGTAGCAGAAGATTGCAATCAGAGACACTTTCACAGAGTGTGACTATGTTTTGAAAAACGCGATCAAAGCTTCCCTCACCATTTCTTTTCCTTTTCAAAGCATCATGATCCGCTTTATCGCCGTCCATAGTCACTTGAACCTGTTTAATGCTTAATGAGGGTATGGCTTCTATGAACTTCTGATCTAGAAAATAACCATTAGTCGTTAAAGAAGCTCCATAATTTGCACCGATACTGTTGCAGAACTCCTGCAATCGTTTTGTTAAGCGAAAGATGACTTTCTTTGCAAGTAGTGGTTCGCCTCCAAACCATGCAATATGAACATATCTCTTATTTTTGAAACTCTTTTCAATCCAATTAATCAATGCATCCTCAACCTCTGATTTCATAAAAATAGGTTTCTTGAATTCGAAGCAGTAAGGACATGCTAAATTACACCACAAAGTAGGCAGCACTATCAAACTCAGAGAATTGTTCGCGTACAGACTTCGAAAATAATGGAACTTTATTAAACTTAATTCATCAATGCTTTTATCAATTACAAAATGAACCTCTTTGAGAGCCTCCAGCCATTGAGGCGGCAACCTGAGAGGATTAGAATTTACCTCCCCTAAGCCTTCTGATTTAGAGGATAGTCCACGAAGAAACTGATCTACAAATGGAAAAGCATCGGCTGGAATCCGAAGGATTGACCTATATAGGAAATTGTAGCCAAAGAAATTAGTATCATTATACCTAATGAAATAGTTGTAACTTGAGGTCTTTAAATTATTCGTGGTACTTGCTGCCTCGCTTTCCTGCTTCGCCCTCATTTCACTATTTAACTCAACGTTTTGAAGACTGACTAATCCCATAGTAATTATCCCTACTCCAAAATAGAATGAGCGCTTTGGATATATATATTTTTGCTTTCTTACTTAGTGTAATCCCGTGACGGGATTGGCTCCAGCAAATACCGTAACGGAGATGAGCTTTATTATTTTTATTCAAACCTCTTATTTTAATTTATAGCGAATCTTCTATACCAGACCCTACATTTAATACCCAGGTAAAAGAGCGAGGATAATTCCTGAATAGAAACTATTCTTGTTTCATTCAAAGGAAGACGCCCTAAGAAATGTCATATAAGGTAGATTATACGACATTTTTATATATACAGAAGGACAATTAATGACTGGTATGCAAAACGATGCGCCGCTGACATTAAAAAAGCTCGAGACTGAAATGAAGCTGAGGGGTTTCTCAAAACAGACCTCCAAAATGTACCTTTTCTATAATACCAAATTCCTTGAGTATATTAAAAAGCCTCCGGAGGCTGTTGATGAAGATGATATGAAGGAATACCTGGCTCACAAGATGTCAGATCATTCTTTGTCCAATGCTTCGATCTCGCTAATAAAAGCCTCGCTGAAATTCTTCTATGCCGAAATACTTGGTAAGAACCTGACACTTATTAAAACCCCGAAAGCCTCAAAAAAATTACCCGTCGTACTGACCCGGCAGGAGATAAGAGATCTGCTTGATAATACGGAGAATTCAAAGCACAGGCTTTTGATCGAGCTTCTTTACTCCACAGGCTTGCGGCTTTCCGAATGTGTAAACTTGAAATACTCAGACCTCGACTTAAACGATGGCATAGGCTGGGTGCGTATGGGGAAGGGCGCGAAGGACAGGATTTTCATCATCTCCGGGATGTTCAAAAAAGACCTGCTGGAGTATAAAGATAAAAGCGGCGCCGACGGGAAAGGATACATATTCTCGATGAACGGCAAAAAAATGTCGCCGCGCGGAATCCAGCATGCGATCAAGAAAGCAGCAAAGCGCGCGGGCATCGAAAAAGACGTGCATGTGCACACGCTGCGCCATTCGTTCGCCACGCACCTGCTTGAAGATGGCGTGGATATCAGGAAAATACAGACTCTTCTGGGACATGCGAATCTGCAGACGACGCAGATATACACGCAGGTTTCGAGCGAGGAAATTAAGAAGATTAAAAGCCCTCTGGATATGCTGTAGATTTTTGAAAAATCTTATAACACCCGATTGCATAAATGAATATTTAAAGATGTTTTCCGTCACGGAATTTTGCTGCAAACTTCCCGTAACGGTATTATAACAGTAAAATACCGTAACGGAATGAACCTTACACAAGTTAGTTTCTTTTCCTGTCACCTCAATGATCAGGAGGTAGTGGGCAGAGGAGGGAAGTATGGTGGAAATGGAAAAAAGTGTTTTTCTGCCCACTATAGTTCGTATATAAACGAACATTGTATTTAAAGTTTACGCCAGGTGTAAAGACAGTCTGACCAAGCGCTTGTCTGTACTCGTCTATAATTCAGGAAAGTGTAAGCAGGGGCTGGTTTCCAGCATCCTGAAAAGACGAGATATCAGCGGGAAGTATCGCATTCCCAGGATAAAATCTTAGTGGGCAGAGGTGGATTATGGTGGTGGTATGAAAAAAAAGTGTTCTTCTGCCCACTGTAGTTCGCATATATACTAACGAATGTATTTAAAGTTTACGCCTGGTGTAAAGCCAAGCGGTTCCAATGCCTGCTTATGTATTTTCCGTGACGCAATATATAAATATTCCCGTAACGCAATAAGATACCGTATGACCACCAGAAAATATCTCCGCTGGAAAAAATGCCTTATATGCAACGATTTTGTGAAATTGATGTTCCCTGAGGATGCGGAAAACATGCTCCTCATTTACGAGCCCCAGGAAGGCATGAGCAACGAGTCCAAGAACTGGAAGAAAAAACAGCTCGGATACGTGCACAGAAACTGCCTTAAAAAAGCAAACTCAATGCTAAAGATCAAATCTATCGAGTCCGATGACAGCGGCGTTGCAGAGGTAGTATAGTGGCTTACAAAGACTTGCGCGAGTTCATAGAAGTTCTTGAAAAAAAACACCTTCTGCTGCGCATAAAAAACGAAGTAAGCGCCGAGCTTGAGATTACAGAGATAATTGACAGGGTTGTAAAAAGCAACGGTCCTGCGCTGTTATTCGAGAACGTTAAAGGTTATAAAATACCGGTATTTGCCAATGCTTTCGGCACAATGGAGCGTATGTTCCTTGCGCTGGGTGTGGATAAACTCGATGAGATCGGCGAGCGGATACAGAAGCTCCTGGAATTCGAAGCGCCGTCAGGCATCTGGGAAGGCATAAAAATGCTGCCGCAGGCAGCAGAACTTACATCCTTTGCTCCCAGATATGTAAAATCCGGTCCTTGTAAGGAGGTTATCCTTAAAGATGGCTTTTCACTTGATGACTTCCCGGTACTGAAATGCTGGCCGCAGGATGGCGGCAGGTTCATCACTCTCCCTCTTGTATTCACTAAAAACCCAAAAACCGGGAAGCAGAACGTGGGTATGTACAGGATGCAGGTTTACGACGGCAAGACGACAGGAATGCACTGGCACATCCATAAACACGGCGCGAGGGATTATGCCGATGCAAGCGGAAAGAGCGATAGGATCGAGGTCGCTGTCGCTATCGGCGCCGACCCGGCTGTAGTGTATTCAGCCACCGCGCCGCTGCCAGATAATATCGACGAGATGATGTTCGCCGGGTTCCTTCGCAAAAAGAACGTGGAGCTTGTCAAATGCGAAACAGTCGACATGTTTGTGCCTGCTCATGCCGAGATAATACTCGAAGGATGCGTTGATTCAAAAGAGCGGCGTATCGAGGGACCTTTCGGGGACCATACAGGGTATTATTCGCTTGCAGATGAGTTTCCTGTATTCCATATAACCTGCATCACCCACCGGAAGAACCCGGTGTACCATGCAACTGTTGTGGGAATTCCGCCAATGGAAGATGCGTATCTCGGTAAAGCCACTGAGAGGATATTCCTGCCTCTCATGAAAACCCAGCTTCCTGAGATCGTAGATATCAACCTGCCTGTTGAAGCTGTTTTCCATAATCTCTGCATTGTATCCATAAAAAAGCGCTATCCAGGGCATGCTAAGAAAGTAATGTTCGCCCTCTGGGGCATGGGGCAGATGATGTTCGCAAAGACGATAATCGTACTTGACGATGATGTGAACGTTCAGGATATGAGGGAAGTGCTCTGGGCAACCACCACGCGCATGGACCCTGCCAGGGATGTAATAATTATCGACAGGGCGCCGACAGATACGCTTGACCACGCTTCGTTCTTACCCAATCTCGGCTCCAAAATGGGGATTGACGCCACTCGAAAAGGAAAAGACGAGGGCTTCAACCGTGAATGGCCTGATGCCTTAAAGATGGATGAAGCAGTAAAGGCACGGGTAGATATGATATGGAAGGAGCTTGGATTGTAACTTTGATCAACCCTTGCTCAGGTCTTCACCGCCGTAGAATAGCTGCTGGGCGGCATTGTATATATCTTCCATGCCTGAGCCGTACGTGGATGAGACCGGGATTATTGTTTGACCTGTGCCGAATGATCTTATGGCGGATAAAAACTCGATGCTCAACTGGCTGCGCATGGTGGGTTGTTCGCTGTGTATCGCATCATCAAGCTCCAGCGGGTTCCTGCTCCAGTTCAGTATTTTTTCACGCTCTTCATCAGCAAGTAAATCCGATTTGGTAAGAACGCTGATAAAAGGGACATTGAACCTGACCTCTACGGAAGCCGCATGCAGCATCAATGTGATAAACCCTGAGGGGGTTTTTGAAATAAGCGGGTCGTAAAGAAAAGATATCATTGACTTATCAGCGCCCAGGGAATCGATTATGTACTTCCCGGACTGCCTCAGGATAAACAGTTCCATCTGGCCCGGCGTATCGATGATAACGTAATCCGTATCGTAGCTTTCGATAATCTCTTTCATTTCATCCATGCTCAGCGCCAGCATATCCGCGGCAATTATCTGCGCACCGTTCGGTCCTACGCCGTACTCTTTCATGATATCACGCAGCTTGACCCAGTCCCGGATATCGATATCCGGAACATACGGCGCGTTTTCGATACCCGGGTCAAGGTTCACTGTTATTGCATCATACCCCTGCCCCTGCATCCAGCCTGCAAAGGCATTCGTGAGCGTGGATTTGCCGCTTCCTGCCGAGCCGATAAAATAAAGGTTAATCATTGCTATCAGGGGAATAATATCTGTAATGAGAGAAAAGAGTTGTGATGTTAGCCAGATTAAAATTATACTCGGATTTCGTGGTTATCAAGCATAGCCTGTTCGCCATCCCTTTTGCATACCTTGGCGCATTCCTTGCCAGCAGGGGAATCCCTGAGCCTCGCATCCTGTTCTGGGTCGGGCTTGCGTTCCTGGGCGCACGGAGCGCTGCGATGGCGCTGAATAACCTTATCGATAAGGATATAGATGCAACGAACCCCCGTACTGCTAACCGTGAACTCCCTGCCGGGAAGATCACGTTACGCGAGGTATGGGGGATTATACTTGTATCCTACCTGCTGCTGTTCTATTCTGCCTACAAATTAAACCCGCTGTGCCTGATGTTAGCACCCATTATCCCGGTTACGTCAATTATCTATCCGTATCTTAAGCGGCTCTTCCCCGTGTCGCATTATGTGCTGGGGCTCAACCTTGCGTACGCGCCCGTGGGAGGCTGGCTGGCTGTGACCGGTGTTTTTAATTATCCTTTCGGCACTCCTGAAATCGCTATGCTGCTGCTGCTTTTCGCGGTCACTTTATGGGTTGGGGGATTTGATTTGATTTACTCGCTCCAGGACATTGATTTTGATAAGAAGGAAGGGCTTTATTCCATACCCTCGGTTTATGGGGTGAAGAGTACGCTTTTGCTGTCGTTCGCGTCGCATATTTTGATGCTTGGGCTGCTGGTCGGGTTGATGTTCGTATTGAAACTTGGGATTATTTTCAAGGCGGGACTGGTGATCATTGCGATTTTGATATGGTACGAGCATACACTGGTTAAGGCGGATAATTTTACCAATGTTCCTGTGGCGTTCTTTAATGTGAATGCGGCTGTGAGTCTGAGCCTGCTGGTTTTTACGGTGGTGGATGTGCTGATATAAAACATTTAAGAAAAATGTGACATCCTATGTATTATTATAAAAGGCCTTATACGGATGATTTGACTTTTTATGCTGATTCAGCTACAAATTTTTGTATATTTCCATGAAAAGGCTATTATCCGATATCTTGCTTTGGGTTTTTACACCATATACTTCAAATAAAGTTTCATAAAATATTCTAAATGAATTGGAATATTTTATGTTTCCAACGCTGTGGGTTGCTATTAACGTATAATGGTCGCTGTTATCAGTATAATTTATTGTATCGAGCCAATTTGCAGCCCTGGCGGTAATAACTATTCCATCCATAACTTCTTTCAAACTGCATTCTCTAATAGGCTTCTGATAATGGAAGACAATCATATACTCCGCCAATCCATACGTAGCCAGTATTTTATCGACTTTCTCATAATCCGCCGTCTTGACCATTTCCAGAAAAATATCTTTGTGTATATGAATGAGTACCTTAAGTTCCCTCATCTGGAGCCAGAATCGATCTTCCTGAGATATAGCTGGATTTTGTTTCGAGTCACTTTCGAGATTTTCCAGAGCTGCTTCCAGGGCTTTTTGCTGTGTCTCGAATTTTGTTGTGTATTTTTTTAGCAGTTCCCAATGTTTTGAAGAAATAGTAGTGCAGACGCGATGCTTACTCATTTTTCCCACCTTGTATCTGAGATTATAGTTTACTCTCATAAAGTTATCCGTGCGCATCGTGCGGTTATCAAGTGGAACCATGCGCATGCTATCAAGACAACGTTTTTATTAATGCGGCTGAATGTTACCGTAATTATTAATGGAGTAAGGAGGAAAAAAGTAATGATGAAAACTGAAGTGAGAAAACAACCAACTAAGGATGAGGTAATTGCGTTAATTGCAGGATCACATCGCGCAGTTTACATTCTCCTTTCAGCGAAGGAGGAACTGTATCATGAGTGACGTTTTCCGATTCACCTCTCTGCGGCCAGTTCAGCGCGCCGCAGATAAAGATGTTGAAGGCAAGATTATCAAAGCTTATGGACCTCCTGGTGAGGAGAGTCCTTTTCACCAAGCATTGCTGGCAGCTGTTGCCGGAGGGGGTGATGTTGCGCAAAAGATAGTGAATATAGCATTGAGCTTCATAAATCCACCTTATTTGTTTATCTGGGACGACATAGTAAGAGGAGAGCATACTGATACGGGGAGACTCCTAGAATTTCTAGCACGGAAATTTGGTATTGGGGTAACTGATGTATCTATTGAAATCGATGGTGATGTTATCAGCCTAAATACTGAAACAAATAAGCTTTCATTAGAACTTAATGATAAAAAAACTGAAGTAAGCTTAAAAATCGATGATGGTAGGACTGATAAATTTGTAGCGAAGATGGAAAATGGTAAGCTAAACATAAACGAATCACCGGAATTCATATCTAATTTCAATACTCTTGAGATTCCGCTGGTAGCTCTGGATAAATGGTTGATCAATCAGGGTGATCTACCTGATCCAAATCTTCTGATCGAACAGATCAAGAGCCTCACAGGCATGAGACCTGAGGAATTAGTTGATTCGGTAGTTTATAAGCGTGAGCGCCGACGGGTGGCTGATAGTCTTCTGGCTCTCATCATTGCACCGAAAGGCATGTATCGACTTCGAGCAGAGCTACTCCGTATGATGTACCTGTTCGGCCTGTTAGAGAGGCTCGCTATCCACTCTGATAACCTTAAAAGAAATATTATCAGTACTGCAGATGATATTTACCAATTGCTTTCCAATGGGATTGTTCTACTACCCCAGGATATCTTCCCCCTACCTGCTGCAGCACCGCCCTCAGACTGGCTCACTACAAAGGCGAGTCAAGAAAATACCTCCCTCTTACCTGCCGCAGCACTTGCCCGAAGTCCAGGTTTTGCAGACCTCATGGTGGTACGCCAGGAATTGAAGCGCTACGAGATGGGTGAGGTGGCCCACATAGAGAGTGTATTGAAGGGTGAATCAAAGGAGCGAGTGCACAAGCGGGCTACCACGACGGAGGAAATCATAACCATCGAGACCGAAAGGAGTGAAGAGATAGAGCAGGACGTGCAAAGCACAAATCGGTTTGAATTGCAAAAAGAGGCAAGCCAAACGATTCATGAAGACAGCAGCCTTGAAGTTGGCGTCACGGTCAATGCCAGCTATGGCCCTTCGGTTTCGGTGACAGCCAACATGGGCTATGCTACCAATCATTCCAAAGATGAATCTGCCCAGGTATCAAGCAGCTACGCTCAGGATGTGACTGAGCGGTCGGCAAGTAGAATCCAAGAGCGAGTTCGTGAAGAACGGATTACCCGGACAAAAACAGAGGTTGAAGAGACCAATAAGCATGGTGTAGATAACTCTGGCGGCTCAGAACATGTGGTCGGGATATACCGCTGGGTCGATAAGGTTTATAAGGCTCAGGTCTTCAATTACGGCCGCCGCCTTCTTCTTGAGTTTAATGTCCCAGAGCCAGCAGCTTTTTTTAAGCATGTGCTTGATGGAAAAACCGCCAAAGGGGTCACGATGATTGAACCTGAGCTCCCTGTTGTGCCCGGAACTAACCCACCTCGACCACTATCACCGAAGGATATAACAGAAAATAACTATCTGGAGTGGGTGGGAAAGTACTACGTCTCTAACGTAAGCCCACCACCAGAAGAAATACAGATAGCCAGCTTCGCATATGAAGATCCTGCCAAGCCGGATACCGGTATTACTCCTGCAACGCCAGCTCGCAAAATCTATAAGGCAATAAAAGAAATTAAAATCCCCGATGGTTATTACGCTAATAATGCCAAAGGAACGGTCTACTTAAGCGACTGGCTTGATAACAGATATTTAACTATTGGCAAAAAGGACATAGTTTTCACTCAGGTGGCCAATGGCTATGCTTACCAATTTTCTACTGATCTTGACAAGGAGACTAAAGAGCTTGCAGTCGTCTTAATGATAGAGAACACTTGGGGATATGCCCTGAACATCGAAGTGACATGCAAAGTTCTAAATGAAGTGCTCATCAAATGGCAACTAGCTACTTACGAAGCAATAATGCGCGCATATTTCGAGCTGAAAGCGCAGTACGATGAACAGGTAGCTGCAGCAGCAACACGTCAAGGAATTACAATTCAAGGGCAAAACCCGCTTGAGAACCGCAACACCGAAAGGAACGAGCTTAAGAAGGCTGCCATTACAATGCTTACGGGTGAACACTTTGAGTCATACGGGGCGATACAGAATATCCCTCCCCAGAATTACCCCGAAATCGATGTTCTCAAGGCGCAGGCAGATGGGGAATATATTCAGTTTTTTGAGCAGGCGTTTGAGTGGCACCAGATGACCTACATCTTCTATCCCTACTTCTGGGGACGGAAGGATGAATGGATTAATGCATCACAGAGAGATGATCCCGATCCAATTTTCACTTCATTCCTGAGAGCAGGTACGGCCCGCGTAATAGTTCCGGTGCGCCCTGGTTTTGAACAGGGGATTACACTTTACCTAGCGACAGGGATGATCTGGAATGGAGGAAAGGTGCCGCAGGTCGATGATTCGCTGTATGTATCCATCGTTCAGGAGCTGCAGGAGCAACAGGGCGCTGAGTTTACTAAGGGTGAGGGTGTGATTTCCATTAGCAAAGGTAACCGGACAGTGACCGGCACCGATACTAACTTTAAGGAAGACGATATTAATAGAGAGATTCTCATCGGGAGCGTAAAGTACCGCATCGCTGATGTAGCTTCACCAACCGAATTGACATTGATGGAAGACTTCCGTGGACAAAATGGATCTAACGTTCCATATTCAATTAGTGAGTATAAACTTGTTGGCGAACCATGGGAAGTACGGCTTCCGACCACGCTTGTAATTCTGCAGGAGGATGCTACGCTTCCAGACTTCATGCCGTAAATGACAAAGACATTTTCAATTGAGAGGAATTATAATGACTAGTATCCAAACCCTTGCAAATCAAGAAGCAAGAGGCGCCACCCAGAAAGTTATTTTTTTTCGGGTACCAAAGAACTCGACCCAGCTGAAATTGAGTTAGCAGTGCATCTGATACACCAGTCGGCACACATCCAAATTGAGAGGCTACAGGCATTCATAGATGGGATTACGCTTGCTGCCGAGCAAGTCCAAGATACGCGACTTGAACTTCTTGAAGAGGGGCCAGAAGTAGATACAGTATCTGCTTGGGCGGATGTACTTCTTGTGTTTGTCTTGGAGTCCACGATTCCAGGAATGATTCTGACGACAGTCGCCAAAAAAATGATACGGCCTATGCTAAAAACAAGAACGGCCTTATCTTATCTACCAAAGAGATCCGACTTTAAGGACCTAAAGCTCTACATTAAACAGATGAAAACGACCTATGGTAGCCAAAAAGCTGGACAATACTTAAAAACTAAACTTGACGGTAAACAATATAACCTCTACGCTTCTGGTATCAGAGCTTTAGCTGAAATGTCTCCAAATGCACAGCTAAATTTCACCGCTCTTGCCAAAGCCGGACGAGAGGCATACTACAAAGACTTCAAACAGCTTAGCCCACTTGATGCAACAGATACACCAGGCGTATCAATTCTAAATGCTGCGCTTACCTTTGCGAGTATTAATCGCAATGCCATCTTTTATCACCACTCTCTATTAGAAGGGATTGTACGATTGGGATTTATGACAGGAGAAGATGCTAATCAGTTCATTAAAATTGTGGAGTGGGAAGCGCTTGATGAAGGCTTAAAAAGCATCCGGGACAGATTCAAATTACTCTTTGAAGCCGTAATTTGGGCAAGACTGTGCGGTTTCTCGAAGACAACACGAAAACTCGTTGTCAAAACCTATAGAGGAACGGTATTCGAAGGTGTTGATAATCGACTTGTTGATTACTGGTTAAAGCGATTTGGCAAACAGATTGAAGAGTGGGTTAAGTCACTTAGCGGACCTCAGCTAGCTTCAAAGGGACTTCTGCCAATGAGGGGCAATTTTAAGGAGGAAAGTTTCTTACAACAACGATCTTACCTTCAAAATTACTTTATTGCAATAGTTGACGAACTGCCGACAATGCCGGATATATTGGAAGATCCTTTCGTGGTAAAGAATCCTTTGATTAAGTTTACATTTTAGGTAAAAATAAGGTTCGGTATAGGAATATGGGAGAGAAACTAGATGGTTCTATCTTGAGGATGCCTATAATGGCAAATAATATCGGCAAAAAGCTTGGTATTCAAATAACATAGCCTGCATATACGGAACTTTTGATGCCAGCATATTTTCAGCAAAGAGGGATTCAAAAGCCTTCGATATCTGCTCTAACTGTACCCTTCTGGTGCGCCCTATTTTTGCAGAGATAGCGCAGGGGCAGATGCCAAGCGCTAAACCTGAAGAACTTGCCGTTGCAATCATAGAGTGCGTTGACGCCGGTGCACGCGTGGTTAACCTAAGCGTAGCCCTTGCACAGCCATCATCAAGAGGCGAGCGTGAATTGGAAGAAGCCTTGAATTACGCTGCAAGGAGCGGCGTTATCATTGTTGCGGCTTCAGGTAACCAGGGAGCCATCGGAAGTTCTCCCATCACCCGTCACCCGTGGGTAATTCCTGTTGTTGCCTGTGATCTCCAAGGAAGACCTATTAGTCTCTCTAATCTGGGAAGCTCTATAGGCAGGCAGGGTCTGTGCGCGCCAGGTGATGCAATCACAAGTCTCGGAGCCGAGGGGAAACCGCTCACTCTGGGAGGAACGAGTATTGCAGCACCTTTTGTAACAGGTGCAATCGCGCTGTTATGGTCAGTATTTCCATCGGCGACAGCAGTTGAGATAAAACTCGCTGTAACTCAAGCCAGCACACCGAGGCGGATCACTATTGTCCCCCCATTATTGGATGCATGGTCGGCGTACCAGGTGATGGTGAAGATACATCCTGAATAAGAATGCGATGATAGTTCCGCTTAACTAAAATAGTAGATTTCACCTACAAATTTTTATATACCTTCATAAAAAGGCTTTTATCAGAAATCTCGCTCTCAGTTTTGAGCCCATATGCTTCGAACAGGCTTCCAATAAATATAATGAACATTTTAGAAGTCCCGATATCAAGGCCGTGGATCATTTTCAAGGTATAATAATTACCACTTTCCACATAATTCACAGTATCGGCTACTTTTGCCGCCTTAAGGAAAAAGACAACTCCATCCAGGACTTCTTTCAAACTGCATTTCTTAAGAGGCTTCTGATAGTACCATGATATCATGTGCTCAGCGATTTTTTGGTTTGTCACTATCTTTATGATGCGCTTAACATCTGCGCCCTCCAGTAATGTTTTAAATGCATCTCTATGTAGGATACATGCCGACTCTGTTCCCTTGCCTGTGAGTAACCAAACTTGCTCATCTGCTAATTGTTCTGAGCTTCGTTTCGTATCGTTCTCCAGGCTTTCCAGAGCAAATTCCAGGGCTTTTTGCTGAGTCTCAAATTTTGCTGTGTATTTTTTCAGGAGTTCCCAATGTTTTGCAGAAATTGTAGTACAGACGCGACGCTTGTTCATTTTTTCCACCCAATATTTTGCGTTTATTATTTGTTCGAATTCATAAAGCTATCCCTGCGCATATGATGCGCATGATGTCATGATAACATTTTTATCAATGCGCATTCCTGTCTGGATAATGCCGCTGTAACGGAGAGTTACAGAGGGAAGAATTGCTCGATATATGTCAGTCCGGGATTGTTTAACATCAATGACAATACGTGGTGGTTAGTTTGGTCAACGGGGTGGGATTCTTCACCGGGAGAAATCGATATTTCTCCCCCTTCAAATACTATAGGATTATGAAGGTAAAAATGGTTTAAGAGCCTTAAACCATGTACCTGTATCTAAAATATTTAATTTATTTTATATCCGGCAGCGCTTTGATCACTTCCATCACTATAATCGCCGAGAAAAAGTCCCCGAAAATAGCCGGCATTATGATGTCCCTGCCCATCATCACGTTCCTCTCGCTGCTGTTCATGGCTATTTCGCAGGGAGCGGACTTTTCAAGCAAAGCTGCTATCTGGAACCCTATCGGGGCTATTGCAGACCTGGTGTATATGGGTTTATTCGCTGTCGGGATCGGGCTGCCCGGATATATTCAAAAGAATACAGGTAGAAGAGAAGGTAAAAATGGCAATATTGAAAAAATCATAGAGATATTAGCCGGGCTATTATTCGGGTTTGCAGGATATTTCCTCTTCATTCTGATTTTCAGCAAATTCCAGATTGCAAGCGGCTGGATATCCCTCGCATATCTCTGGATTTCTGCTATTGTTTTTTATGTGCTCTTTAAAAGACTGAAAGAAATAAAATTGGAAAAACCGAAACTGGTATCCGCAAAAGAAATCATTTTCAGGGGCTTGTTCGGAGGCGGTGTCGTGGCTGCTGTCGTTATTCTCGGTGATTCGGCAGGACATATGTGGGGCGGGCTGTTCTCATCATTTCCAGGGACAATTACCCCGGTGCTTGTTCTCCTTCACCTGAAGAACGGGAAGGATATGAGTTGCTGCGTTATTAAAAGCGCTCCCATAGGATTGAGCGGTACGGGGCTTTATTCTTGCATGGTGTGGCTCTTATATCCCGTTTACGGCATCGTTATGGGAACGCTTGCATCGTATCTGGTGGTTTTTGTTTTCCTGTTTGCATTGTTTTTTGGATTAAAAGGGAAAGTTGAGGAGATGTAGGGTCTGAATGCAGAATACTATAATTGAATCTCATACAAACCTTTCCAGCCGGAAAATCATATTTGCAGCATGCGAAAGAATAATTAGCAATAACAGCATATAAAATCCAACCTCTACAATGCAAAAAATACACATCCTCGACGAAGCCACCATCAACAAGATAGCAGCAGGCGAAGTGATAGAACGCCCCGCCTCTGTGGTCAAGGAACTGATTGAAAATTCTATAGACGCAGAAGCCTCAGACATCCGTATCGAAGTGATCCAGGGCGGAAAGAAACTGATACGTATCATCGATAACGGTTGCGGCATGAGCAAAGAAGACGCTGCCCTTTCGTTCGTGAAGCACTCGACAAGCAAGATAAGCAGGAGCGAGGACATCGAAAATGTAGTGACAATGGGATTCCGGGGAGAGGCGCTGTCCTCCATTACAGCCGTGGCAAAAGTGGAAATCATTACTAAGACAAAGGATGACATGGCTGGCACAAAAATCACGGTTCACGGCGGAAAACTTGAGAGCATAAGCGAAACAGGAGCGGCGGACGGGACAATGATCATGGTCGAAGACCTGTTTTATAATACCCCTGCAAGGAAAAAGTACCTGAAATCCGATACTACGGAACTGGCACATATCACCGACGTCGTGACAAAGAACGCTCTGGGTCACAACGACGTCTCTTTTACCCTGCTCCATAACGGGAATGAGATACTGCGTTCGCCTGCCTCGGAGCTTCGGGATACCATAATACACATCTACGGGCAGGAGGTTGCAAGAGCTATGGTAGCTGTTGATTTTGACTCCAGGTTCGCAAAGGTTACAGGGTTCGTATCAAAACCTGCTGTCACAAGAGGCGGCATCGATTCCCAGTCCTTTTACATAAACAACAGGAGCGTCGGTTCAAGGGCGCTAAGCTTCGCGCTGCGGGACGGGTATGGTACACTTATCCCGAAAGGGCGTTTTCCGGTTGCAGTTTTAAAGATCTTTATAGCTACAGGAGAAGTCGATGTCAACGTACATCCGACAAAGAACCAGGTCAGGCTTAGCCATGAACGGGAGGTCTCAAATGCGATGTCTGAGGCTGTGAAGAGAGCATTTTCAGATGAGAACCTTGCACCTGCTGTAAAAATTCCGGTCAAGCAATCTTTGCTTTATGAACAAACTCCGCAGAGCCCGGCGATCATACGTGAGGAGCCTGTTTTCAAATATCCCGTAAAAGATACGGAGCGAAGGTTAAGGCAGACAGAACGATACGTTATAGACGAACTAAAAATAAAATCGGACGAAGCGCCGCAGGTAAAGATACTCGGGCAGGTGGGCAGCCTGTATGTCGTTGCAAAGACCACTGATGGGCTGGTAATAATAGACCAGCATGCTGCGCATGAGCGCGTCCTCTTTGAACAGGTGAGGGAATCAAAGCGCTCAGATTCTCAGGAGCTTATCGTCCCCATCAACATCGAGCTGGAGCCAAGAGAGAAGGCGCTGATGAAAGAGAGTATCCCGTATCTTGAGGAGTTCGGTTTCAGGATATCCGGGTTCGGACAAGATACCTTCGCGGTCACAGCAGTCCCGAACATACTGGGAAAGCTTGAAGATCCCGGGCTGGTGCATGATATAATGGCTGATATACTCTCGGAAGGAAAAATAAAAGACGACACAGGCATCTTTGAGCGCATAACGAGAAGCATCGCATGCAGGGGGGCAATAAAGGCAGGGGCTGACTGTTCCTCCGACCAGATGGAAAGCCTGATAAAGCAGCTTTTCAAGACTGAAAACCCGTATACCTGTCCCCATGGCAGACCCACGATGATATCCTTTAACAGGCAGGAACTGGATAAACTTTTCAAGAGAAGTTAGTTATATATTTATAAGCCGCTTCTGTCGTCAGGATGCAGCATCTATCCTCCCCATATCAAAGGATTGCCTTGAATATAGGGTAGGTAGATAGCTTTTTTTACGCTACTTATCCGCCTACCCTACATTTTATACTATTTTATACCCTCGCTTATCCTTCTTGATCATTTTGAATTTTACGTACTTTCCTGAGTAAAGGAGTGAGCCGCACGCATATGATCAAATACAGAATCTATCGATTCAAATTCTTGTTTGCAGAACGTGCAGATATAGGCTCTTGGATAACAACATTCCTCAGTCTTTCCACCGTTTCTCATTTTAAACCACCTCAAGATTGTTCCATCATAATCATAATGTACATAATAGACCACTAGTAGGTTTTGTTATTTATAAAGCTGACGGTTGGATTTGAAAATGTATAAAGAATCCCAATACTTCAACACCGGATCCATGGTTTTTCATATTTAACCTGAAACTCAAAGCAAAACACTAAGGTTATCATCAGATTGTGTACAAGCTTCTATAATTATTGAATCAACCTCGTGATTTTGTCCATATCTCCCTTTTTCAGCCTGAATTCCTGGTTCCAACCGCCGGACCATGAACCCTCCGCATGGAAATCATTCGCGTCCTGCGGCGTATCAAAGATATATATCGCTGCATTATAGAACTCGGCAGAAGTATAGGACTGGTCATTTATAATGAACTTCCTGTTATCATCAGCCACAAGACTCGGTATCGTGGCCTCAAGATAATAATAATCGGTGCCCCTTATATTCCAGCGCATGTAATCTGACGAGTTCCCGACATCGCTTACCTTAAGCGCCAGCCAGGCGTGCTGCCTCTGGTAAGAAACAATTATTTTCGGCGCCACATGATAATTTGTCCTTATGTAATCCCAGAGATATACGGACATCCTGGAGCAATCAAGCTCATCAGCCTGGTACAGGCTGTTCCATTTTTTCTCATAATAAGAACTCAGGTCAAGGGCTATCCTGTCGATAAGCAACTCGCTCTTATTTGCTTCCACAGGAGCTTGCGGTAAAGTACCGTTCGTTTTGCCGGATAACTGGAAGCTACTGCTATTTCCAGTATCGTGTAAAGTTTCGCCGGTTTTTTCTGACACGAGAGATGTGCCGTTATCTCCGGCTCCGGCAGATGTGTTTGTACCGGCTGCTGGTACGGAATGTCCTTCAGGTGTGATATCTTTGTTCCCTCCAGCCAGGTAATCAGCCCCGGGCTCGATACATCCGCTGATGACTACAGTGAGTAGCACAAGGATAAGTGTTTCTTTATTCATTTTTCTTTTTTACATCGTTATTTTGTTATTTTTATGTTCTAAATCTTGGTACGATTTTCCTTTTAATTCCCAGGGAAGCAATAAGTATCAATGCTATAAATAACAGAATTGGAAGGATATATCCTGTGAAGATGACTATGCTCCTCAGGCTCTCGATAAACCCTCCTGCAGCCTGCCTTAACGTATCTACCACACCCGATCCACCGCTAACGAAAGATGTCGGCTCCACGGCGCTGACCATAATTGTTGACATTTCAACACTTTGATTCAGAAAATTCAGCCTGCCTGTAAGGCGCTCTATCTCGCCCCGCACACGCTCAAGCTCATGCTCCACTTCAAGGACATCTTTCACAGTAACTGCAGTCTTCAGGATCTCTTGAAGCCGCAACTCCTGCTTTTTCAGGTTACCGAGCCTGGCATCCAGGTCAATGAACTCCCCGGTGACGTCCTGTCCTGAAACCTGTTTTGATCCGACTGTTCCCAGGGCTTCTATCTCTTCTATCGCCGGATAGAAATCCGCCTGGGGTACCCTGAGGGTCACCTGGCCGTTGTTGCGTCCTCCGATACTGGATTGTGATGAGCTTGAGATGAAACCGCCGTGTGCCTGTGTAATATTCGTTATCTTATTGACAGCGCTTTCTGCACTGTCCACTTCCATATGAAGATATGCACTCGAGATGATCTTCCTTTCAACGGGAATGGTGTTTTTATTGTTAGCAGTTCCCTCGTCCTGTAAAGAATAATCCATCCCGGTAAGAGGGATACCGGCAGTTAAGGAGTCCTGATAAGAAAATTTTTGATTGGATATACATCCTGCTGTTACTATCAGCAGCAGAAAAGCAAATATTACTACATATTTATTATTCATATACATAACTAATAATCGTAAGAATATATAACGCTTGCTTTAACTTCAATCTGATTCGAAGCGACCGCTACATTTTTTAAGTATATAGATTATTAAGAGACAAAGTGAGGTACTATATGTCAAATAAATTAATATTGCTGTCAGTTTTTCTAATTACGGCAGTTTTTATATCAGGATGTATCGATGGAACTAAATCCCCGGAAACCTCAGGACAAGCTTTGATCCCAACAACAGGTCTGCCTGCGGGTTTCACATATATGGGTACGCATTATGCGGATGTGGAGATCGGCGGCAAATCGGTCAATGCCACAGAGGGCGTTTACAGGATCGGCGAGGATGATATTTATATCCAGGTAATCGAAAATGAAAAACCCGACGCACTCATGGAACAATACAAATCGGATTTTAAGAAACAGTTCAAATCCGAATATAACCCTTTCGAGGAGGTTTCCTTTAACGGACATACAGCGACAAAAACCACGGATTTTATAACAATGAAAGGAGAGCAAAAAACACGCTACAGTATAATATGGGTAACCGGGAAGTCCATGGTAATAGTCGGCTCATCATCCGACTTCCAGGCTGTGAAAGATCTTGCGACCGCGACAGGTCATTAGAGCAGACCCATCATTTTGTGCGTCTGCGGTATAGCACGCACATCCTTTAATTTTTTTCCGGCAAAATCCATCAGTTCAAACAGCAGCCTCGATGGCACCGCTTCATTCGAAGTCACAGGCTGGAGGATGAGCGGGATGTTCTCGTCGATGGACGCGATACCGTCCACAGCAGGAGATATCGACCTGATGGTGGTTTCAGGAAGTATCACGAGTTTCACGAATGTCTCGGAGGTCTCGTTCAGTATGGAGATTGTCTCAAGCTCGTTTTCCAGAAGTTTACTGTAATTATCAGCAGCATGGTGTTCAGGCAATTTTATGTCGCATGAAGAGATCGAAATTACATCTTTTAATTCACGGGCTTTCTCAGGAAATCCTGAGTTCGTCTCAAGGTACAGCGGATAACCGGGATCAAGAGTTTTAATAAAATCCGCATGGATCAACGGTTCCCCGCCTGTCAGGGATATGTGCTTTGTTGAAGGCGTCCATAATTTCCTGATCATCTCTGTAGCATCTTCCCTGGTGAGAGGGTTAACAACGTGATAGAAATCGCCTTTTCCCGGTGTTTTCTCGACCCGGCACTTTTCTGAAACGTCCCTTGTTTGCGGTGTGTCGCAATATTCACAGTGAAGCTGGCACCTTGAAAATCTCACGAATACCTGGCGCACGCCAGCGTAAGGTCCTTCGCCCTGAATCGAATTGAATATCTCGCTTATATATGCATGCATCAAATACTACGTTTGATCCTATCTGACCAGGTCAATCCCGTACCTCGCCGTGGTTATATTCCCTGTAGTATTCTTTCCCATTATCTGCGGGGATTTAACGCCTGTGACAACTATCATCGTCCTTATGACATGCTCAAGATCGGGCTCGACAGTTGCGCCCCATATCAGCCTTGCCTTGGGGTCAACGCGCGTGTAGAGTTCGTTCACCACGCTTTCGGCTTCGGATATTGTCATATCAGGTCCGCCAACGACATTGACAAGCGCACCTGTCGCACCCGATACATCAACATCAAGCAGCGGGCTCCTGAGCGCCTTCTGTACGGATTCTATGGCTTTATTCTCGCCTTCAGCCTCGCCAAGACCTATCATGGCTACGCCGCTTTTCTGCATTATGACCCGTACATCAGCGAAATCAAGATTAACAAGACCCGGCTTTGTGATAAGTTCGGTGATCCCCTTGACCGCCCTCATAAGCACTTCGTCGCACACCTTGAACGCCGCCTGGAGAGGAAGATGGGGTACGACCTCAAGCAGCTTATCGTTCGGGACAACGATCACGGTATCAACGACATCGCGCAGCCGCTCAAGACCTGCCTCTGCGTTTTCCATACGGATAGATCCTTCGACCGAGAACGGCAGCGTTACTACGGCGATAGTCAGGGCTCCTGAATCCCGTGCCACTTCAGCGACTACCGGAGCAGCCCCTGTACCCGTCCCGCCGCCAAGACCGCATGTCACAAAGACCATATCCGCATTCCCGACAGCTTTCTCTATCTGTGCTTTTGATTCCTGCGCAGCGTCCATTCCTATCTGGGGAATGCTTCCTGCACCAAGTCCTCTTGTCCTGCTCCTGCCGATCAGGACTTTCTTCCTGACCTTGAGATTGAGGAGATGCTGGGCATCGGTATTGAGCGCATAAAGCTCAGCTCCGATTATACCTTCCTCAGACATCCGCTGGATAGTATTCGAGCCAGACCCTCCACATCCTATTACAGAAATATTCGTTTTCAGTTCCTGAAGAATCGCCAGAAGTTCCTCGTCCGTATCCCCTATTACCGGCATTTTTGATTCTCCAGCCCTTGCAATTGCCTCGCTTATTATCGATTCCATTTTCTTCATCCCTCAATCGTAATTTAATTTAATGATTCTTTTGTTGGTTTTATATACCATTTCTGGATTTATAGTTTTTCCATTTATCATCACGGATTTACCCTGGGCGAGTTCACCGAACATCGGACCTTCGGATATTCCAAGAGATTTTGCACTTTCAGGGCTGAATTTTCTCTCTGTGATTTGGAGTAATCCTTTATTCACATCGACTTTACAATGTTTTTTAAGGATAGATACACACTCGTTAGCCAGTTCTTCAGCAGCCAGTCTTGCACAATTACTATCAAGAGCTATTATTACATGGGCGAATCTGCCGTCCTCATATTCAACGTATGCGATATTATGGTCGTAAAGGAATTTCGTAAGTCGCTTTTTATCAAGCTTTTCAGCTTCCGATAAAAGAGCCGGGCTGATCCGCGCCACCTTCACCTTCGGGCATATGCAGTCCTGGCAAGACAATATCTCGCATTTTATCTTATCCGTTATCCTGGGGCGGCCGTTCGGGCATAATTCTTTTATTTTGTTCCGAAGCTGCAGGCAGAACTCCCAGGGTACCCCGTCCATATCCCTTATATCGCTCTCCTTGAGCATCTCAAACCCGATGCTCTCTATCAATGCACCCAGCTTTTCGCGCTGTTCCGCTTTCATTGACTTCCTGTCCAGGTAAGCAAAATCGGCGTTTGACTTCTTGAAAGCCTGCCGTATCAGCTCCTCATCAAGTACCTCAAGCGCATGCGTCGGGAATATGTGCCCGAACGTGATACCAGTCTCAAAGATGAGCGAAGTCTGCCTCGGTGCATAGTGCGTGCCTCCGAAACCCACCGCGACCGGCGAGTCGGTGTCTTTCAACATCATTATGGCATTCGCAACTATCCTCCCGGCTGCCTCATCAAGCCACTGCTTCTCATCGCTTCCGATCTCAATGAAAACCGAAGGTACCTCTATATCGCTCGGTCCGTGATGAGTGCATTCGAGGGTTACCTCGTATTCTTCGTTCTCGCTCAGCATTTTAAGGGAGCGGAGAAGCGAACGCACCGCCTGGGGCGCAGCAACTGCCAGCTGCTTCTGCTTTCCCCCGAATTTTGCATCACTCGCATTTCCTGTTGAGTGGACTGTCAGGATAGCCCTGCCGTCTTTGCTCCTGTGCTTGGATGCGAAGATAATGAGACCCGCCGGAAGCCCGCATTCCATCAATTTTTTATCAAGCCCTTCCTGGAATATAAGAGGCTCTTTTATCTCCACTATCCTGTAACCTTTGAATTCAAAAACAGAATAACCGGAGCCTGAACCTGCAGGCTCCCATTTTTTAAGAGCCAGAAGGTTATTTTTAATATTCTGGCTGGCCCTGTCCTGGGTTGAACAAACTATTGTGATCTTTGTTTCACCGCTCAAAACACTGCCTTCCGGACAATATTAAAATCAATCAAAATCGCTGCCGGTTATGAGCTTCTTATCGACTATGGCATAGTCCTTTGCAGCTCTTACTGCCTCAAACGGGATAAGAAGATAACCATCCTGCGTCTTGTATTTTGAAGTATCGACTACTGTAGATGGTTTAACCAGCAGGTATAACAATTCTCCTGTATGGGTTTCCATAATTACATTGTTGGCTGTTCCCAGCTCTGATCCGTCTGTAAGCATTACCCTCTTGTTTGCCAAATTTTTTGCAAGTATCTTCGCCATAGAAATCCCATCTTTTGTTATCTATATCCTATATAAGACTTCTGTTCCGGTTTTGCCCCGCCCTGGAACTGCACTTTCAACTTTTCGTAATATTCAACCATACCTTCCACAAGGGCAGGTCTTACCTTCTTCAGTGAATCGCGGAAATGTCTCATCTCGACTTTATCGGTATCGAAATTTTCCCGCAATGCCAGCATCACCGCTTCCCTGCACAAAGCTTCGATATCTGCGCCCACATAATTATCGGTAAGGTCGGCTAATTCCTCTACGCTCACGTCATCTGCAAGCGGGACATTTTTCAAATGTATCTTGAATATCTCAACTCTTCCCGCCCTTCCTGAAGGCCCTACGAATACAAGCCTGTCAAACCTGCCTGAACGGATAAGCGCCGGGTCGATTATCTCAGGTCTGTTCGTTGCGGCTATCACTACGACGTTCTTTAGTGTCTCGATGCCGTCTAGCTCGGTCAATAGCTGGTTGACCACGCGCTCCGAGGCTTTTGAGCCAGTGTCCATTCCTCGTATCGGGGCTATCGCATCAAGTTCGTCAAGGAACAGCACGCATGGCGCCACCTGGCGGGATTTTTTGAAAACTTCCCGAACGGCTTTTTCAGATTCTCCCACCCATTTGGATAAAAGCTGCGGACCCCGGACACTTATGAAATTTGCAGAACTTTCGTTCGCAACGGCTTTCGCAAGAAGTGTCTTGCCTGTACCCGGCGGGCCGTAAAGGAGAATGCCTTTCGGGGGCTGGATACCCATTTTTTCAAACCTTTCAGGGCTTTTAAGAGGCCATTCGACTGCTTCTACTATCTCCTGTTTTGCTTCATCAAGCCCGCCTACATCATCCCAGGTCACCCTGGGTACCTCAACAAGAACTTCCCTCATCGCAGACGGCTCAACATCCTTATGCGCTGCATCAAAATCGCCGGCTGTGACCTGCATGCTGTTAAGTACCTCCCGCGGGACGGCTTCATCGAGTTTTATCTGCGGCAGGTATCTGCGCAGGGCTTTCATTGCTGCTTCCCTTACGAGAGCGGATATATCAGCCCCAACGAATCCATGGGTCCTGTCTCCAATATCTTCAAGCTTGACATCTTCGGCAAGCGGCATGCCCCGCGTATGGATCTGGAGTATCTCAATCCTCTCATTCCTATCGGGCACCCCGATCTCGATCTCGCGATCAAACCTGCCCGGGCGGCGAAGCGCAGGGTCAATTGCATCTATGCGGTTGGTCGCTCCTATGACAACGACCTGGCCCCGCTCTTCCAGACCGTCCATCATTGTAAGAAGCTGAGCCACTACTCTTCGCTCGACTTCACCTGTCACTTCTTCCCTCTTCGGGGCAATGGAGTCAAGCTCGTCTATGAATATAATGGAGGGGGCTTCCTTGTTCGCCTGTTCGAACAGCTCCCGCAATCTCTGTTCGCTTTCCCCGTAATATTTGCTCATTATCTCAGGACCCGCGATAGAGAAGAAATTGGCGCCAGATTCATTTGCAACAGCCCTTGCTATGAGCGTTTTCCCGGTACCCGGAGGACCATACATCAGCACGCCTTTCGGGGATTCGATGCCCAGTTTCTCAAATATCTCCGGATGCTTCATCGGAAGCTCAATCATCTCGCGCAGGCGCTGTATCTCGTCGCTTAAGCCGCCGATATCCTCGTAGGTTATACCCGTACCTGTTACCTCCAGCACTACGGGTTTCTCCCTGAGCTTGATATCCGTGCTTTCCGTGACCAGAATTATACCCTCCGGTTCCGCCTCGATAGCGACGAGGGGTATCGTCTGGCCTGTAACCACGCGACCCAGGAAGGGATGTGCCATTGTGCTCATTACAGGAATTATATCTCCCTTGACTACCGAACGTTTCATTATCTGGCGTTTTACCATCTCTTCCGCTTCGCCCCCGAACTGGATAGATGTGCCCTCAGGCGGTGCCAGGACGACTTTGTTCGCTATCTTGACCTCTGTTTTCTTTACCCTTACATTATCGCCGATGCCCGCTCCCGCGTTCTGCCTGATAAAACCGTCGATGCGTATGATATCCTGGTCCCAGTCTATGCGGTCTGCGCGCCAGACTTTTGCGGATGTGCGCTTTTTCCCTTCGATCTCTATGATATCTCCGGGAGTAAGCTGCAAGATCATCATCGTGTGCGGATCAAGTCGCGCTATACCTCTTCCGGAGTCGTTCGGGTAGGCTTTGGCTACCGAGAGCATTATTTCATCCATTATTATTTCCCCTCAGATATTTTCGATAGTTTATTCAAGGTATCTATTAAAATATAGTATGGCTATTTAATTGTTTCGCAGGAATTCGGGATGTTTGCCTGATTTTTGAGGTAACGGGGAGAAAATTGGCTGATTTTATACTAATTTTTTCAATACATAGACATACCTAAAGTAGTTGCTATAGAATGAATAAACGAATATGCAGCGACCTTTTCCGAATCTTGCATAATTTTAGCAAGGAACGGCATTGAGCTTGTTTCTCTTGTATAATTGCTTAATTTATCATTGATTTTTTCTCTTAATAATCCCTTAATCGCTTGAATTTGATAAACCTGTAGCACCATCAGGATATTTTCATGAAGTGCATATGCTTTTAAAGTGTGTTGTCTAAAAAATGAATTTGTCTAAAATCTATTGTACTTATATTTAATTATGTGAACATTTATTTATTAGAATATGGATGATAGTCAAAAAATCCAAATGACTGCGTTTAACTTGAAAAACCCAACAAAATTATTCATCATAAAGTATCTATCTAATAAAGAGGCATCCAATCAGGAAATATATGATGCATTAAAAAACACACTAACTATCAAATATAGATCCGCAATACATGGAGCACTTAAAGATTTGCAAGAAATTGGATTAATTGAAAAATATTATGACAACCTTGATAGCAAAATAAAATATCGATTAATCGTAAAGAAGGTAAATATTGATTTGGGAAAAATGAAAATTTCTTTCACTAATTAAATTTACATTTGATATCTCACAGAAAAAAATCCTTTCCTCTAAAGCTTTCAGTATCTGTAAACTTATTACCAATGACCCCCGAAATCCTCTCCCTCGCCAAATACCTCGCCTCCTCCCGCGCCGAGTTTACGCTCTCCGAGATGAACCTGTACCTCAGCAGGAAATACGAAGAAAAAGAACTCTACAAGATTCTAAAACCCCATTTTTACGACCTCGACCTAGTCTGCGATGCACACTTTAAGTGTATAAAACTCGTTAAACAGCCGCTCCCTGCGGACGAATCGGTTCTCAGGGAACTTGAAGGGCTGTTTAAAACACCGCGCCTGCCCGCGCGCATCGAGAAATTGGTTGAATCGTACATCGAGCACTCATGCGGGAAGGACTGGCACACGGGCGAGACAGCGCGGGAGATACGTGAAAATATCGTGAAGCAGAAAGAGGAATACTGGGGAGGTAAATCACAATATCCGAAAATAAGAATAATATCCTATCTGCTGTACCATTTCCCTGTTTACTTCTGCCAGTACCAGTATCTTCTTCTTGACCTGTTCAGGAGCGGATTGCTCACGACAAAAATGAGCATCCTCGATGTCGGTTCTGGTCCCGGGACAATAACACTGAGCACCGTTGATTTCCTGCAAAAATTGCTCGGCATCTATTCAAAGAAAAACATTGATGTGAAATTGAACATCAAAATCGATACAATTGAGCAGGCGCAGGAGAACATCAATTGCTATAACGAGCTTACGTCCTCTTACCTTTCAAACGAGACTGATAACGCCAGCATCACCATAACCGAACCTTTTCATGCGCCTGCCGGGGCTGCAAAACCTCAAGAGGATGCCGACCTTATAGTGTTCTCAAATGTACTTGCTGAGATGAGCATCCCGCCGGTTGAACGCGCTGACGCAGTTGAGAGGATCGCTTCGGGAAGCAAAAACCTTACGATTGTCATCATAGAGCCCGCAGACCTTGTTAATTCAACTGCTCTCCGCGTAACCCAGCGTGCCCTTGTCAAAAAGGGGTTCAACATCTTCAGCCCATGCACACTCATCTGGGGAATCGGATGCAGCGGCGGGAACTGCTGGAGCTTTGAAGAGCCGGGGAATATCCAGGTGCCGGACTTCATGAAAAAGATAGCAAGAACAGAGGAGTCTTACAGGTATATAAACACGGATATGAAGTTCACATCCGTAATCCTTAGAAAAGACAGCCAGGTAAAACATGCGTACAGGGCGAAAGGAAAGTTCGTGCGGCTTGCGAACCTGAAGAAGCACGTCGGAAAAAGAGTCAACATCGTAGCATCCGTGATGTCGGGCAACCTTGGCGACGAGAAAACTTTCGTATTTAAGGTATGCGATGCTACCACATCTCTCCCCTGCTATGCGGTACTTCCTTCGTACCATATGAACGATGCCAATAGATCGCTTCTTGAGGCAGGGTACGGTGATATTGTTGAGATTTTCGGTACGCTGATCAGGGAGAATAAAGCTTTTTCCTCGTACAATCTCCTGATTACACGAAATACGGCTGCCAGGCATGCAAACTAATTTCGCAGTGTTATTTACTCCATATAATTCTGTATCTAATGTTGTCAAAATCATACACCGTTTTTGCCTATTGACAGAAAAGTTTATATGTTTGACATAACATAGAAAATAGTGGGGGTAAAGGGGCGGAGTTTAAGTTTCCTATCCTATCCATTAAATATAACTTTTTTTTGCTCCTTTATCCTTCTCTTAATTAGTTCCTGCGATGTGTTAGCTTTATATAAACAAAGAGAAAAGTACTACTGAGGTGTTGTTATTAACCCTGACCGTTATAAGTACATGTCCATAAGGCAGTTGCAGGATATTACGGATGAACTGAGGGAAGAAGCAAAACGCGACCAATCACGCGATGCTGAGTACCATATGGCTTATAAAGCACTGCAGGACAAGATACGGGAGAGGGATAGGAGAAGACCAAGATGTATTCCCACCAGATTCGAGCATTCTCTTGATTTGATGGAGGAGTTTTAGCAGAGCCAACCGGATAACTGTCTGTTGATATCCTTGATATGAATATTTTAATAACCTTCGTCCTCTATTTCCTTATTTTTGCAGCTATTCACAGTCTTCTCGCTACGGCTTATATTAAGAACAAAGCCGAGCGGCTTCTTAGAGAAAAATTCCGGTTCTACAGGCTGCTATATACGATCATTAGTTTTCCAACATTTGCGCCCGCTTTTCTTGTATGGCTGAAATATTCGGCTTTTACTCCCCTGGTCTATACAATCCCGGATTGGTTATATCCTGTATTCCTGCTCATACGCCTTCTCGGTATAGGATTATTTATGTACGCTGTATTCCAGACAGATATCCTTGAATTCATTGGGATAAAACCGACACGCAAGGAGGCGGAAACTAAACTAATAACAGGAGGCGCTTATGGCATCGTCCGCCATCCCATGTATACCGGCGGCATAGCTGCGTTATTCACCGAAATGAAGATGAGCCAGCTTGATTTAACGGCATCATCGCTTGTTTCTATTTACCTCGTGATCGGGGCATTCATAGAAGAGAAGCGGCTGGTCTCAACTTTCGGTGATGGGTATAGGAGATACCGGCAGCAGGTGTCAATGTTCGTACCGATAAAGTGGATTATGGGGTTGAAATTACACCCCTGAAATATCCACCGGATTACACCGGAACCTGAGGTCTCATTGAAGGCGCCTTCTCAAGTACAGTCTTTAACCTCACTCTTTCGCGTCCCTTGTAAACTTCCATGACAATACTATCGCCCGCTTCATGTTTATTGATCACTTTAATGAGGTCTCTTACGTTGTTGATGTCGGTATCATCTATGCCCACCAGGATGTCTCCTGCCTCGACCCCCGACCTCTCTGCTTCGCTGCCTGGCACAACGTTGGTTATCGCCACGCCTTTATCAACGGGCAGGTTATAATATGCCACCAGCTTGGGATTGACATCCACGGCATTGATGGCTATCCACGGTCTTACGACCTCGCCGTGCTCGATTAATTGCTTTGCTATCCACATAGCCGGTTGTATCGGTATCGCGAACCCGATGCCCTGGGCAAATGGTATGATGGCGCTGTTGATACCCATCACTACGCCTTTGCTGTTTATCAATGGACCGCCGCTGTTCCCCGGATTGATCGCTGCATCTGTTTGTATCAGTCCCTCCATGAAAGTTACCTCAGTCTGTATGGAGCGGTTCAGTGCGCTTATGACCCCTGCGGTAACGGTCGGACCGCCAACAAGACCTAACGGGCTGCCTATCGCAATTGCCATCTGACCGATCTTCAGGTTATTCCCCTCTGCCATCTCAGGGACAGGCAGGTCACTGGCGTCTATCTGTATCACAGCCAGGTCCATGATAGTATCAAGTCCCCTGACCGTGCCCTCGAATGACCTGCCATCTTCCAGTGTCACTGTGATCTTCCGGGAGCCCATTATCACATGGGCATTGGTGAGTATGCCGCCATCACCATCGATCACGAAGCCTGAGCCCACGCCAGGAACCGGATGGACTCGCAGGTACGCATCTCTTATAAGCTTTACTTCACTTATGTTCACTACACTTGGTATTACTCTCTCTACTGCTGATGTTACTGTTTCATCAAAATCGCTCATATTAACTGCCCCCATAACTATGATTGCTTCTAATGATATTTGAAACTATTTGTCTATCCATAAAATCCATGTAAAACCATTTAAAGCAGGAGAAATATTGTAAGAGGCTGATGGTAAAGGCAGAGAAATTCATTCACGAAAGCATCGAGAAAATTAAAAAGGACGTAAAAGGCAGGGCTATAATAGCTCTCTCCGGTGGCGTTGATAGCTCGGTATGCGCCGTGCTCGCGCACAGAGCCATAGGCGAACTGCTTACGCCTATCTATATTGATACGGGGCTCATGAGAAAAGGGGAGACAGAAAGAATAAAGAAAACTTTTACTGATATGAACCTGCAGATTATAGATGCAAAGGATAATTTCTTAAGAGCATTGAAAGGCTTAACCGACCCTGAGATAAAAAGAAAGGCTGTAGGTGAGGCTTTTATCAGAGAATTTGAAAAAGAAGCTCGCAAGCTGGGCGCGCACTGCCTTATCCAGGGAACGATATACCCTGACAGGATAGAATCGGAAGGCGGGATAAAGAGCCACCACAATGTTGGCGGTCTTCCTTCTGTAGTGGATTTTGAATGCATAGTTGAGCCTATCGCAGACCTGTATAAGGACGAAGTGCGGGAAGTGGCAAGGGCTCTCGGACTGCCAAAAGAGATATCGGAGAGAATGCCGTTCCCCGGTCCGGGTCTGTCGGTCAGGATAATAGGCGAGGTAACAGAGGAAAAGCTGGAAGTTGTACGGGCTGCAAATGCCATCGTAGAGGAAGAGCTGGTAGAGCAATTCGCTCCATGGCAGACGTTCGCTGCACTGCTTGAAAAAGGGACAGGAGTGAAGGGTGACAACAGGGTGCATGGATGGATCATCGGAGTGCGCGCGGTGCAATCAAGGGACGGCATGACGGCTGAAGCTGTGGAACTGCCCTGGGAAGTGCTGCGGAAGATCGAATCGCGCATTACGGGTGAGATACCGAATGTCTCGCGGGTGCTTTACGATATTACGCCGAAACCGCCGGCGACGATCGAGTTTGAATAAAATATGTCTCTTACCAAAGTTGTTCGCGATATTCGCAGCAGGCAAAAAGTCAAATTCAATCCGCCTGACAAGCCAACAGCAGTCTGGACAGGAAAAGATCTGCTTGACGGGAAACCCATTTCAACGCTGACCGTGATTTTCCAGACATCCGGATGCCGATGGAATAACTGCACCATGTGCGGATATGTCTATGACAGCGCCAGGAAGCCTCCGTCACATGATGAGCTGATGAAGCAGTTCGAGTCTGCCATGTCGCGCTGTAAAGATGAGGAGTTCATCGTGAAGATTTTCACATCGGGCAGCTTTCTGGACGATGGCGAGATTGGCGCAGAGACCAGAAAAGAGATGCTCTCGCGGCTTGGTGCTGATAACAGGGTTAAAAAAGTCATTGCTGAGACAAGACCCGAATATGTAACGCATGAAAAATTATCTGAAGCCATATCAGCATTGGGTAAGAGGTTTGAGGTCGCTATCGGGCTTGAAACGAGCAACGATATGATACGAAAGGACTGCATCAATAAAGGCTTCTCGTTTTCGGATTTCGTGAGGGCAAGCGAGGTTGCGGGGCAAGAAGGGGTAACAGTCAAGGCGTACCTGCTCCTTAAACCGGTTTTCATCTCAGAAGGCGTTGCCATAAGCGACATGATAAAATCAATAAACGACGCTGTGCCCTATGCCGGAACAATCTCGATAAATCTCTGCAATGTCCAGAAAGGAACTCTTGTGGAGGAGATGTTCGAGCGCGGGGATTACCGCCCACCGTGGTTATGGAGCGCGGTGGAAGTCCTGAAAAGCGGCAAAGAACTGGCTCCCAATACAGTAATAATGTCAGACCCCGTGGGCGCGGGTTCGGCGCGCGGTCCGCATAATTCTGATAAATGCGATACTGCTGTGGCTGAAGCGATACGGATGTTCTCTCTGACGCAGGATGCCGGGATTTTTGATAAACTTGATTGCGAATGCAGGGAGCTGTGGAAAAAGGTTGTTGAGCTTGAAGAACTCACGTTCGGGGCGCCGATCGTGAGGTAACCTGAAGTCTCAAATCCATTACAACTCTCTTTATATCCTCCACCCCGGCATCGGTTTTAAACGAAATTCCCGAAAAATGCGTTCGTGATGCCTGAAAACCCTTTTCCCTCAAAGCCGTGATAAGCTCATCGGTCGGCATCGCAGTAATCCCGAGCGATTTGCAAAGCTTGTGATAATCATAGTGCATTGGGATATCAAGCTCATCCCTGCATGTTGCCACGAGTTTCAGAGCCTCCTTGAACCCGCGCTTTTCAACTTCACCGAGAAGCTCCCCGCAAAACTCCCTGTCATGCAGCCTGCCAAGCCACAGAGGTCCTGCCAGTGATGTTGCGCGCCCGCATACAGGGCATGTCTCAGGCAGGTGAACGGCAAGCCCGTACTTCCATTCCCTTGAGCCGCAGTTGAAGCAGTGGGAAACGAAGCCCATGTTCCCCAGGCACTCATCAGCAGCCTTAATATCTTTTTTTACTGCCGCAAAAAGCCTGACGTAATGCGCCGAGGCGTATGATAAGAGAGGCATCATGGCTTTATCATATTTTGCAAGTGTTCTTGCTACGGCGCCCTGAAGAACTCTTACGCCCATTTCAGGATAATAATCCGTTTTGAGGGGCACAGCCGCGTAGTTCCTGATGCCGGCTTTCTTGTGTGCTCCGCACAGGGGCGCGGTATCCGTGGCTGTGATGCATAACAACTTTCTGGTTGAAAAGGATGCAGCATCCAGGAACGGTGCCGGGGTTCCGAAAGGGTCAAGGTCTATTATATCGAAACTGTTGTCCAGCATCACCACATTGGCGTTCCTTTTTACTGCGGTGCAGTTTGAGAGGTTGTTGAGGGCTATGTTTTTCTTTATCAATTCAAAAGAAGTATCGTCCCAGTCACTCATAGTAGTGCCAAGACCTGTCTCGTTCGCTATGCGAAGCCCCCGGATTCCAGAGGCGGAGAGGGCATCAAGATACGTGTACTCAGGATTATTTTTCGAAAACATGCGATCGCAGCTACAGCGATATCCCTGTTAATTCTCATGGCGGGATTATAGAAAACGGCGGCGGCTGACGGGGGAAAACTTGAAGTCACATCGGGTACCGGTACTTCTACTTTCGTTGCGCCTTCTGTGATTATTCGGGTAAGCATTTTCAGGGTCAGAATTAACGCGGATTGTTTTTAAGGTATCTGTCCGGACGAACTCCTTTATAAATAACCGGTAGGGTCGCTAGTCTCTCAAAAAGAGGTTCTTCTGGAATCAATAGGGGATAAACAGCACTTTAAGTCCATCCTCATTCCAGAAGCAATGCAAAAATAACAACGAACTGGTACGAACTGGTACTAACTCTTGCCATCGGAGTTCGTACCAGTTCGTACTGAGTTCGTTGTTAATTTAAATGTCTACCGCTGTATTGTTTTTTAATTTCCCCGATTGATCAGATAAGAATCTGAATACTAAAGCTAAGGATTGATGATTAAATAACATTC
>NZ_FZMP01000222.1 GCF_900196725.1 Candidatus Methanoperedens nitratireducens
TAAAGGGATAGAGGAACTCAAAACGTCCGGGAAACTTGAACCTCCAGAAAGACTTCGAGCACATGGTGGAGGAAGAAAAAAAGTAGAAATAAAAGATCCCGGAATCCTTGGAGATCTTGAGAAAATCATGGATGAAAACACTTCAGGCGACCCAATAAGTCTCCTGAAGTGGACAAACAAATCAACCTATAGTAACTAATGTCAAACAATAGTTATAATACCGTCCATGTGCAAATATAGTATCGGGGGAGTGCTTAATATGGACTACTTTGCATCTACAAGTCTTTCAAAGCTTAAGAAAATGATAGATGCTGAGAAGGATGCTACAATAAAGCAGAAACTTCTTGTTGTATGGCATAAGAAGAAAGGAAAAACTGAAAAGGGTATAGAGGAAATCCTGCTGGTGCCAAAATCTACCGTGGGATATTTGGTCAGAAAGTTCAGAAAGAAGGGCATTAAGGGGTTTGAGAGAAAACCAGGAAGTGGAGGGCATAATAGATATCTGACAAATGAGCAAGAGCAAGAATTGAAGGATATGCTTGCATCACGACCAATGGCTACAAAAGAGGTGCTTGTGCATATAAAAGAGAATTATGGAAAGCGATATCATCCGAACTATGTACCCAAGCTCTTAAGAAGATTGGGACAATCCCTAATAACACCAAGGAAAAGACACTATAAAGCAAATCCACGGTCTGGATGGGCATTCAAGGGACATATAAAAAAAGCTGAAGCAGTGGAGGGCTAAAGGATACATGATCTTTGCCGAAGATGAGGCAATAATATCGTTTAATCCAAACAGCAGAAAATTATGGGCAAAAAAAGGTTCAAAACCAATATTATTTGTCAATGGAAGCCATCAAAATGTGTGCTTCTTTGGAGCTGTATCGGATAAAAAAAGACATTGCTGTACAGCGAAATGGATAAACGAAGACAGCTTTATCAAGTTTTTGAAATATCTTTTGAAGATGTATGGCAAAATTGTAGTAATTGCAGATAGGGCAACGCATCATTTTAAATCATTGAAAGTAAAGAACTTCATTAAGAAACTTAAGGGAAAAATAATATTATGGCCTCTGCCAAAGAGATTGCCTGAATTAAATCCGATGGAGCCTGGCTGAAAAGCGCGAGAAAGAATGTTACATACAAGCTATTCGATAGCAAGAAAACCCTCGGCTGGGCAGTAAAAAGCCATATTCGATGGGAGTTTAAGATCAATTTGACTAAATTTTGGAGTTAATTACTATAAGTTGAAATCTGGTTCCAAGAATTTCAACCGTTTTGAGATATTCCCAGTATATATTGGATCCTGGCACTTGCTTTATTGCCAGATGGATAGAATCTGA
>NZ_FZMP01000236.1 GCF_900196725.1 Candidatus Methanoperedens nitratireducens
AGAAAGGGCTGGATTCCTGGAAAGGTCGAGGTCCTGACAAAATGCCCAGGAGAAAAAATGGATAAGAGTGAGCGCCAGGCAAAGGATTGTGCAGAGCACAGAATTTCTAATCAACGGGCCGCCCGTCCTGGCGCTCTGGCCCTTAGAAATTATGGGAATAGGTGGTAGGCTGCCCCAGGGAACGGGGTGGGTTAAGCAAGCGGGGCAGCCTGATAGTAACCTCTTGTGACCCATAAGCGAATGAGTCGCTCAAGCATGTTGATTTGTAGGGCTATATATATTTATTGCTCATGAAAAATTATGGGATAAGTTCCCATCCCTGGCATGATGCTCCGATCGGGATTTGAACCCGAGTCTCTGGCTATCTTTATTCCAGCGCAGTTGCGCGCTTAAAACTTGAAAGGCCAGAATGATTGGCCGACTACACTATCGGAGCGCAGAAGGCTTAATATTACACCTCTATATTTAATGGTTTGGTTTTGCAGTTCCATATCTCAGAAAATAACTCTATTAAACCGGGGAGAATGCCAAGATATTTATTTTCAAAGCTATTATAAAAGATTATAGGAGCAGGGGGAGAGAATTCATGGAAAAGCTCAGAACACGTAACATCTTGTTCGTAGTCTTAATCGGCATTGTGGTTTTCACGGTTTTTATAGCCGAGATAGGGCTTGGGAGGTCCATGCATTTAATGAGCAATATCAATAAAACGCTTATTCCGATTATGATCCTGTTAAATATACTCAACTCAATAGCTTTCACAATAAGCTGGAAATTCCTTATACCCGGGCAAATCAGTTTTTATAAACTGTTCACATTTTATATAGCGGGGACTTTTATCAATAACATTACCCCTGCATTCGGGGCTGGCGGTGAACCGGTAAAGGCAATACTGCTTGGCAATGAAACAGGCATAAGTAAAGCGGAATGCTTTGCAGGCGTTGTATCCCAGAGATTGCTGAGTATATTCCCGTTCCTCGTCATTGAGCTTATCGGCATCGGGCTCCTGTTCCGCAACCCTGCGCTTGTTATCGGGAGATGGGAGATGCCGGCGCTTGTTTTTTCCGTCATATTCGGTATCTGCGCCTTCGGGTTACTCGCTTATTTCTATACCAGAAAAGACAAACTCTCGTCATTTGTTCGCTTAATAATCAGGTTCTCTGCTCCCTTAATCAGACCGTTCAATAAGGATTTTTACCATCGTGAATATGCAGATGCCGCAGAACAGTCGATTAACTCTTTCCACAGCGGTCTCAGGTATATATATTCCAATAAAAACGGTCTTTTCAACGCGGTATTTTTCTCTTTTATCGCCTGGATTTCCGACATCATGGTCATGTACGTCGTTTTTCTTTCACTTGGATCGGAAACACACATAAGCGTACTGATAATCGCTTATCTCATCTCAATGGTCAGCGGATGGATTACTCTGTTACTTCCGGGCGGCATCGGCGTTGTGGACAGCACAATGGCAACCCTTTTCATACTCGGCGGGGTGCCTCTTGAGGTCGCGCTGCTTGCAACGCTTCTCTACAGGCTTTCCTCCTACTGGTTCAACACCGTACTTGGGGCATTTTACCTGTGGAATTCATTGAAGAAATCAATTAGCTGAGCTTCTTTCTTATCAAAAATATTACCAGCAGAATCAATCCGGTATATTCAAACCCCGGCGCTTTCGGTGTTCCAGCCGGTGTGACAGTAGCACCCGGAGAAGGCGTGGCTACAGGTACAGTTGTAGTTTCTCTTACCGCTGGAGTTTCCGTCGGTGTTGCCTCCAGTGTTGCTGTTGGAGTCGCCTGGGCTGAGGATGAATACGCATACACGATACCGCTGTGCGTTACAGCATACAGTGTATTTCCGGATACAGCCGGAGAGGTAATGTAATCCTTTTCATTCTGCCCTGTTGAATTTCTCCAGAGAAGACGTCCTGTATTTGCATCAAGGGCATAGATAATATTATTTCTTGATCCGAAATAAACTATGTCATTTGAGATTGCCGGTGATGAGTCAACAAAACCCCCGGCATAATATTTCCATCTCAGCTTCCCGGCAGTTGAATCTATTGCATACATATTGCCATCGTTTGAGCCTGCATATACAATACCATCCATCGTGGATGGCGATGATTCGACATTACCTCCTGTGGAATACTTCCATCTCAGTGTACCGTTTGCGGTCAGGGCATAGATACTACTATCGGTCGAGCCGGTAACCACAAGCCCGTTTGCAACCGCAGGGGAGGATTTTATAACACCCACGCCGGTATCATAATGCCACTTCTCTTTGCCGCTCCCTGCGTCTAAAGCTGTAATAAAACCTTTATTATTCCCGAAATAGACGTTCCCTTCCTGGACTGCCGGGGACGATTCGATGCCCCTTCCGGTGAGGAAAGACCATGCGGGCTCACCTGTCCGGATATCGAGGGCGTAAAGAGTACCATCTTTTGAACCCACATAAACACGGCTGCCTGCCACTGCTGGAGATGATGAAATACCATCTGTAGCGTTCTCATAAATCCACATTAAGGAACCATTCTTTGCATTCATGGCATAGAATCGCCTGTCATCCGCACCTATGTATAAAACCCCCCCTGCAACCGAGGGAACTGATTTCACAAAACCATTGGTGTGGTACGTCCAGAGCTCTCTTCCCGAGCTGACATCAAGAGCATGGACGCCGTAATTCGAACCTACATATAACGTGCCATCCACAACTACGGGGGATGAATCCGAATCAGATCCGAGGTTTGATGTCCATTTCAAAACCGGCGGCGGACTCACTGCATCCGTCGTAAAGCCCGAATGCGAGGTGTCTTTTTTGAACATGCTCCAGTCATCAGCAAGAGCAGGCGATATCAGTATAAACAGTAAAATCAAATAGACAGGTCTCATTTTTATCACTCCTACTACCGTTGTATCTCTTCGGGTCGTTATATTATTCTTTTGACTTATGAATTTAACGCCATTAACTGAAATAAAAAACGGTCGGCAGGTTCCGAGTCGCCCTGTCCTTATAGTTGTTTTAATTTATGGCGTGCCAGCGTATGCGTGGGGTCAAGTTCAAGCACTCTCTCAAAGCATCTTGTGGCTTCGGTCTCGGTTCCGAGTTCTTTGAGCGCAACTCCCTTGTCGTACCACGCGTTAGTATTCCTGGGGTCAAGTTCTATCGATTTATCAAAAGCCCTTATAGCTTCGTTCCCGCGGTCAAGGTCTTTAAGAGCATTCCCTTTCTCATGCCAGAGCCTGGAGTTGTTCGGGTTCAGCTCAATGGCTTTATCATATGCACGAAGCGCATTGTCGTATGCTTTTACAGCATCATAGCGCCGGTCAAGAGCCGCAAGGTCTTTGGCTTTTAGCCTCCATACCGCGCCCTTCCCGTACATCGCGTTCCAGTTAGACGGGTCTTTTTCAAGCACCTTATCAAGCATGGCAAAACTCTGGGCATACTGCCTCCTTATCCCTATAATCAATCCTTTGCGCGCAAGCGCCCCGGCATGGTCCGGGTCAAGCCCGAGTACCTTCTCATATGCTGCCAGTGCGTCGGCATCCTTCCCTGTGTCTGAGAGGAGCAGTCCCTTCTCGAACCAGAGCTTCATGTTATCAGGTTCAGCCTGCAGGAGCCTGTCGTATATCTTCAATACTTCGGAGTCTTTTCTCAGTTCCTTTAATATCACTGCCTTCTCGGACAATAATTTGGTATTATCAGGATCGGATTCCAGCACCCTGTTATAGGCTTCAAGAGCTTCTTCCAGCCTGCCAAGGTTTACCAGTATGAAGCCCTTTTCATGCCATGCTTTCATAATGTCAGGGTCAAGCTCAAGGATCTTTTCATAAGCCTCCAGAGCAGGAAGATACTGCTCAAGCATAAGATGGATGGATGCTTTATCATACCACGCTTTAAGATTATCCGGATTTGCGCCGATGATGCTTGCATAAGCCTCAAGTGCCTTGTCGTATTTCCCCGAACGCTTGTAATCTTCAGCCTCTTGCATCAAATCCTTTTTTTCTGCTTTTTTGAAAAGTCCGCCTAATTTCATTTAAATTACCTCAGTCCTCAGGATGCTCAATCCGGAGTATTATTCTGTTTTTGTTGTTTACAGTATAAAACTATCGTCTAAGAAATATTTATAAGCTATGTAGTATTGATATTTGTACAAAATTCTACCTAAGGATGTTGATGGTTTTCCTGTATATTGGAAGAGATTCACGCAGACGATTGTAAATGCTAGGAATGTACGGCTGCAAGAATATGTAATATGATGTCAAGTACAAATCCTCTCGACATAACAAAGAGAGTTTGGCGTTGTAATCATAGATAATAATTGTAATTATAAATTAGATGAGTTGGAGGAACTAAAATGGAAACAAAAATCGTAAAAAATAAGTCTTACAAAAAATTCTTAGTTCAAGGCTCTAAAACAATCCTCTTAGCCTCTCAGATGCACCAGAACGGACTATAATCTAAATTTAGTATATAAACTCTAATCTTCTAAGAATTCTTAAATGATCATGTTATGAACTTGGCACATATAAAGTATCTAAACATAATTCTTAAATAAAGAATAGTCTATTAGACTACTATGACTATGGTTCAACTGAGGGTATTAGATAATTCTAAACTTACCCAACTTGAAAATACCTTGGGTAAAGCATACTTCAAATGTTCATCAGGTCTTCTATATAAAATGGATTGTTTGGAGTTTTTAAAAAATATAAACTCTAATTCAATAAAAATGATTTTTGCAGATCCTCCTTACAACATTGGAAAAGCCGAATGGGATAAATGGAATTCAATGGATGATTATTTACAATGGTGCAAAAATTGGATTTCTGAGGCGTATCGAATTCTAGAGGATGAAGGTACATTAATGATTATGGGTTTTTCGGAAGTACTTGCTTATGTTCAAGTAATCTCTGCTAATAATTTCCCTTTTTGTCGGTGGTTGATATGGCATTATAAAAACAAACCCAATTTATCAGATAAGGATTGGGTTCGAAGTCATGAAGCAATTCTACTTTTAAGGAAAAGTAAAAATTTTTATTACGATAATTCAAGAATAAGAGAGCCTTATAATTTTCATACGAAAAAATATCCTGTTAGGTCTCAAGGATTATCATCCCAGTATGGCTCAATAAACGGTGATGAGAAGAGTCTTTGGGAACCTAATGGAACAGGAGCAAAACCAAAGGATGTTTTAGAAATTCCTGCAGTAAATAATCCCAGTAAGGAAAATCTTCCTTTTCCAACGCAAAAACCAGAAGAACTTATGAGAAAATTGATTTTATCAGCAACAGCAGACAATGACATTGTTCTTGATCCATTTGGAGGTTCAGGCTCTACCTATGCTGCAGCTCATCAGCTTCATCGTTATTGGTTAGGTTTAGAGATTAACGATCACTATTGTGAGTTAATATCTAAAAGGCTAAATGAACTGGAAGAAAATCCAAAACCACCTGATTATTGGTTAAATTTAGATACTAAAAGGAGAATGCATAGAGATAAAGTTAGATATGGTTAGTACTATCAAGTAAATGCCAAATATCAGAAAATATTAAAGTAGAAATAGTTTTAATATTATCCTTATACCAGGAATCTTTGGCTTTTTTAGGTATATCAAGATAATATATACCATCTAACGGTAAGAAATGTTTTTGGTAAATATAAAAATTATTAGCGACAAATGTTCCACTAATTCGATTATTTTTAATTCTTTGGATGTCGTTATGAAAAACACCGATCATTTTTAATTTTTTTCCATTACAGAATTTTTCTAACAAATATTTATCTATAAAAATCTTTGCCATCCTGTCTTTACTTGTTGTTTTTAAAGATACGTATATTTCATTTGCATCAGTCATCTCTTTAGTTGTTCTTATTTTGCCATCTTTGGACAAAACACTATCAATCTCACAGGTATAATGATCAAAATGGTCAATTGGTAGTGATAACACCATTGGTTTATTAGTGATATTTAGTTCGTTCATTAAACATCTCCAAAAATCTTCAAATCTCATACCGAAATTTTTACGAGCCGTATTGGAGTCCGTGTAAAAATCTAAACCTAAACCAATAGATTGAATAAGGGTATATAATGCGGAATCTATAGCCCCAATGTTATTTGGGGATACTTCTTTTCTTTGTGCTTTAACTTCCTCAATTCCCGCCTCTAATATTTCAAAATTATGCGAGAATTTATCAATATCAAATGTAAAGAGTTCTTTATTTATAGGTCGTAGAAAACCATTGCCTACTTTAATTAAGTTATAGTTTGTATAACCCTGCGTTTTTACTGGAATAAAATTAAGATTTTCTTTATTCAAAGATGAGAGTACATCTTTAGCAATTTTTTCCATATACTGCAAACTTCCACAATAACTTGTTAAGCTGTAATTTAATTCCATTGACTGGCAAAATTATTATAATGCGATTTCTATTAAACTGTGCATGATGCACAGTTATACTAATTATGCACATCTTTTATTATGGTAGTTCATGGAAAAAAAATCGGTAGTAAAGGCAAGATTGCATCATGGAGCCAAATCATTAGATTTAACCATACCTGTTTCGATATGTGAAGATTTCAATATTAGTGAAGGTGATGTTTTTTCAGTAGAAGTTAATAAACAAGATAATGATTTTAAACTCATTTATAGAAGAATATTGAAGCAGTAAAAATCAATTAAATAGATTGTATATATTTTTTATATGTTTTATTAATCGAACCCAATATAACTCGTTGTTCTGCTATATCAATTTTCTTAAATTTTTCATAATTAAATAAAATTATAAGAGTTAACACTATATCTGTAACTTCTTCATATTCTGAGATATACATCTCTAAGAATTGTTCATCAAACTCAATCGAGTTCAAACATTTCCAAAGTTGCATAAAATTTTTATTTCTACTATGAACATACTTTGACAGATGGAAATATTTAGCCTTGATTTTTCCACTTATCTCTAATTCTTTTTGGTATCTTTCTAGTGTAGGATGATCGTTAATATATTTTAAAAATTCACCAATTTCGACGAAATATTTTTCTTTATCCTTTCGTTCAAGCCATGAAAGCTCTATGGGATGATCATAATAATATATATATTTTAAACAATTTTCTAGAATGTCTCGTAAATAATAAATGCTTACTTTATTGTATCCTCTGATTAAAAGAGGGATAATTTGGATATAATCTGATAAAATTTCATCGAAAAATTCTTTTGAAATATTTTTGGTTTTTAATCTTTTATTTAATAATAGTATTGAATAAACTACATGATGCATTCTTTTAAATTTGATAATATTTTTTTCTAAGAAAACTCCTTTTAATGTCGTATTCTTTAAACAAGATATAAACTCTTCAAAATCTTTATCAACAAATTTTGAATCCATTTTATCTCTGGAACTTTATGCTACTAATGGCCTTTTCCCATTCTAAAAATATATTATCTGTTTTACCAGTTGTTACTTTTTCCATAACTTCATTTAAAACATCTTTTATCCTTTGGGTTTCTTTGGGAGGCAACTCAGCAATTCCTACAACGATTATCCCGATTAGTTCTCTTCTTGTTTTATTTCCTCTGGGTATCGGGATAAGTAAAAACTTCTCAGAAAAATCTTTTATATCATTAATTGATTTAAAGTATTTTGTTGAATTCAATAAAAAAGGCAACCCTCCTATTATATCTATTTTATTCTTGTCTGCTAAGGATAGAAATTCCCACTTCTTTGATTTAGAGATATTTTGCTCATATGGTTTATTTAATTCATAATCCAAATTATTACGAAGATAATCTTTTATTTCTTTTAAATCCGCCTGATTCATATGGCTCAATATATCTATTATCTCTATCAACTTCTGTATTGGACGACGACTATCCATTGTTTTCAACCTCTTTTATTTTTCTTATCAAATCGTCTGTTATTATCTTAATTTCATCTGCGTACCTCTCAGCAGGAGGATATTCAAAAAGTGTTTTATTATATTTTGCAGCTTCTGCTACTTTAGTAGAATGGTGAAATACTTGATTGAAAAAGTATCTGTCAGAGAGTTTTCTCATATTTCTCATAGTATCTCTCATTAGATTTGTTTCTTTTCCCTCAACTAGGGTAAAAACCGTGCCAAGTTGAATTAATTTCTTTTCATAATCAGATTCAAATTGCTTGATAACTCTTTCTAATAATATAAATCCAAATGATGATAAATGGTCTGGCTTTACTGGAATTAAGTAAGCATCCGAAGCTATAAGCGCACTTTTAGTAAAAAAATACATTGTCGGTGGACAATCAATTAAAAGATAATGATATTTATCTCTGACCTCATTGAGGAATATTTTTAATCTGTTATCTGCGTTAGTTGGATCTAAATCAACAAGCTCCAGTGTTGATGGTATTAAATCTAAAACAGCACCATCTTTGGAATAAATTGTTTGTTTTAGGTTCTTTAAGTTTAATTTTGGTATTTCAGTCTTATTCCCAGACTCTCTCACCGTACTTGGCGTAGTTAAATTTCTTTTTTGATAAACAGCCATTACTGTTAGTTTATCTTTAAATGAACCTTCTCTGTTGACTAAATCAGCATAATCCTGGGGTTTCATAAAATATTGAGATAAATTAGCTTGCATATCTACATCTATCATCAATACATTCTTGGAATGGAAATGCGTTAAAGCCCAACCCACATTCGCAGTCAAAGTTGTTTTTGCAACACCACCCTTCATGTTCACAAATGAAATTACTTTTATGTTAGGCACAATATATTCACATGATATTTTAATATATAAAACTTCCGAATCAAACGTGGTTAAATTTATGAATCCATAGATAGTGTTTCTACTTTAAATTTAATTTAGTATACGTATTTAATTTAATAAATGCGACTTTATATCATTAAAATCCATCTCCAAAACTTGATAGTTGATTATTGTATACGAGGATAAAGTATATAAATTCCAAATACAAATTGACGTGGCAAAAAGTATGTCACAAAATGATGGGCTCGGAAAACTTGCTTTAATTATAATCTTAGTATGGTTATTTTATGAAATATTAAAAGCTGGAGTCAAGGGACAGGATACTACAATACACAGGTGTGGAAATTGTAACATGGTACTTAAACCGTCCCAAAACCCATGTCCGAATTGTGGCTATAACATTATATGGAACTAATCCATGGAAAAACTAAAGGTAAAAACTGATAAAGAGAACACAAAAAAACCAATTATATTAAAAGCAAAAGTAAAAACAAAAAGAGAAAACACACTGACAACAGTCGTTATGTTTATAATTAGTTTATATATGCTATCTCTGGGATTATTTAATGAAATAAAGACTCCCTATGTAATCTTTCCTTTCAGTGCCATGTTTTTAGCAACAGGTTTTAAATTATGCAAAATCGAAATCGACATACTCCAAGAAATAAAGCGTTTTAAATAAGAGATTATCCAAAACTCTCCATAATATGAGAGACTCTACCAGCTTATTACTTTCATAAGACGGACTGGGCTGTCTTTCTTAAACTTGCGTATTACAAAAAATCATACCCAATTTTCTTAAAAATAGCATTATTTATATGCGATAAATACGTAAAACCATAAAAATTAACGATGAAAGGAGTAATAGAAAATGGGACAAGGTATTATGACTAATTATGGCCAAAGATCGGAATCCTTTTGGATTAAAGAGTCTTTAGAATATATTATTGATGCTGGACAAGGTGAAAAAGGAAGGAATATAGTAAAAAATTATAGTGGTCACAACTATTTTAATCAATTCCATCGTATTAATTGTTTTGTAATAAGTCATGGAGATTCAGACCACATCTCACTGGCAAGAGAAATTGTTATGAATCTTCAGCCTCAAGTTATAGTGATATCTCCATTAGTTTATACAATCAATAAATACAGATACACAGTACAAAATATTTTAAAACTGCCTTATCCAAATCCAATTTATTTGCCAGATTCATTTTTTGACGAAACTGATGATTATATTATAAGTGATAAGTTAAATCAGTATTCTTTAGAAAATCCAGAAACTAATGCCCCATCGGTATATATTTCTCACAGAAATGCCACCACCTTGCCTTGGGATTTATATATTTCCAAAACTTCAGTTCCAGAATTTGAAACATATATTACAAAATCATCATTAAAATATGCAAACTTAATTGATAACTTTGTTAATCAGTTAAGGAGATCTACTAATTTAACAGAGATAAATCATATTTTACTAAGTGATGAATTTTTATCGAATTTATGTAAAGGCATAATTCTTGATAGATATTATACTCCAGATCAATATATGCGACTATTTTTATATATAGAAAATAGAATATTAAAACTTATAAGAAACGATATGAGTTTAATATGTCGAGTTGGGAAGACAATTTTTACTGGAGATGCCAATAAAGAACAGCTTAACGAGGTTACTAAAATTTTAATTCAAAGAGCAAGGCAATTAAATCATAACTTAACAATAAAAATTAACCATCATGGTAGCCCTACAAAAACTTACCAAAATCTAAATTTTTATTCAAGTTTATCGCCCATACAATTATTATTAAAAAGAGATGATAGAGTGGAAAATGCATCAGGATTTTATCGTTATAAAAATCAATTAAACAGTTGTGCAAGCAGTTCAAGATTTATTGATTCTAATAATATGAATACGGCTGTAGGGATACCTTTTATGACTTAAATCACTTATTTCATTATTTGCTCTATAAACCTTTCTAAGATTGCTTTGTGAAAGCGGAACAGGTTAGATATGAATATCTGCTTCAATCTCAGGTTTGAGCAATAACAATATATAGACGGTCAAACATTACGAAATCTACGTTATCTATAATCATCAATTGCTGCATGTTTTGGAGAGTCTTCAATGCTGAAAGTAAACAACATCGTTAAGGATTATGTAATCGATTCTGATACTATCAGAGTCCTGAATGAAGTAAGTTTTGATATGAAAGAGGGTGAAATCCTCGGTATCATCGGAAGAAGCGGCGGCGGTAAATCCACCATACTTAAAGTCCTGCGAGGCATAGAGCCGCTTACCAGCGGAAGCTTTGAGCTGGATGGGCTTACGGTCAAACCTGGCGCTACGGTACAAGAAATAAAAAAACTACAACGTATGACCGCGATACACCTTCAGAGAAATTTCGGGCTATGGCCGGGCGCCACTTACGAGAATGTTCTTCGCCGGCTTAACGCCGAGAGGTGCGGGTATGAGATTCTGCCTGAAAAAGATGCTCCGTACTATGATGAATTATATGAAAAGAGCATGGAATACCTGAAACTCGTCAATCTCGATAAAAAAGCCGAGCATTTTTCAGCAGTGCTCAGCGGAGGAGAGAAGCAGAGATTGCTTATCGCGCGGCAGCTTGCTGCAAAACCCCATCTCCTTTTGCTGGATGAGCCTGCGACCATGACCTGCCCTGCAACAAAGCAGGAGGTTCTTGACACCATAAAGAACGTGAATGAAAAGTTGAAGGTCAAGACCCTTGTGGTCTCGCATCTGCCCGAGGTACATTCGTACCTTGCTCACCGTGTCCTCTGGCTTGAGGGAGGGAGGATAGTAGAAGAAGGGGAGCCTGAAGAAGTATTAAAGAAATTCCTCAAGAACATGAAACCTGCTGTCCCCATGCCGGAGCGGCAGTCGGACAAGACGGTTATCAAAGTTACGAACCTCTCCAAGCGGTACTGGCTCTTCAGGCAGGGCGAGGTGCTTGACCTGGACAGCATTAATCTTGAGTTCAAACAGGGTGAGATAGTTGCGCTTATCGGTCCGAGCGGAGCCGGGAAAACAACTCTTCTCCATGCGATGGACGGGCTGGTCTTTCCCGATGACGGCGAAATAGAGTTCCTGATCGATAACGAATGGGTTGAGATGTCCACGTATTCCCCGAAGAGGATGAGCGTGCGAAGGGCTACAAGTATTATGTACCAGGAGTTCGCCCTGTCACCGCATTCCACGATAAAACAGCAGCTTGCATACAAATTAGGTGTAAAAGGACAAACTATCGTTGAGGATGCCAAAAAACGCGCCAAGGATCTTGGCATCTCGGATAAAGACCTTGATGAACTGTACAGGATGACAGATATGCCTGAGGAGAATACCAAGGAGCTGCTTGCGAGAATGGGTTATACGCCAGCCATCCTGGGAGTGCTTTTCCCGAGCTATCCGCTTACAGAAGTATTGAATTACGCAAAGCCGGTCTTTGAAGCCGTAGATATGCCGATGGGTATTCTTGACGTCAAACCGTACCAGATGAGCGGCGGTGAGAACGTGAGGGCTGCCCTTGCATTAGCTCTTGCCTCAAAACCTTCCATCCTGCTGCTTGATGAGCCTTTCGGTGACCTTGACCCGATAACGCTGCGGGATGTCGCGAATTCCCTGAAGACCATCAATAAAACGTTCAACACGACAATCATCTTTGTCAGCCACCATATAGACTTCATTAAGGAAGTTGCGCAGAGGGCTGTACTGATAGATAAAGGGCATATAATCCAGGATGGAGACCCGAAGTTCGTGTGCGATGAATTTATCAAAGCCAGTAATGCGCGGTACCTCACATCCGGCTGTGATTATAAAGGATAACTTTTTGTAACATGCTCGCATTATTTGCGTAATGACAGGTTCCAGAAAGTTATTAATATATTTTTCTCTTGTTTTTATCCTGCTGGTGATCATAGTCGGGAGCATTTACCTCATTTTCGGCGTGAAGGACTTTGGCATCTCAGGGAACCGGGTTGAAGTTATCTACGTGCAGGGAATAATGATAACGGGCAGCGTCCCTGCCGGGTTCGGGATTGCCACGTCAGAAGATATAACAAAGAGCCTGACTGATGCGTCCGCGGATGAAGGGGTAAAAGCTATCGTGATGAGAATAAACAGCCCCGGAGGCTCTCCTGCCGCGGCTGAGGAAATCGTTGCTGCAATGAAGAATATCAAGAAACCCATCGTCATTTCTATGGGCGATGTGGCAGCCAGCGCAGCATATTATATCAGCGCGCCAGCCGACAGGATAATCGCCAACCCCGATACCATCACAGGCAGCATCGGAGTGATCTGGGAATTCCAGAACAGGTCGGCTTTTTATGAAAAAGACGGGACTTCGTTCTACATATCAAAATCCGGAGAGTTGAAGGATATGGGAGGGGACTGGAGAGGCCTGAGCGATGAAGAGAAAAAGTATGCAGACCAGACTATCGCGGAAGCTTATGGTCGTTTTGTGAAGGAAGTGGCGCAAGATAGGAATCTCTCGCTCAGTAAGGTAAAAGACCTTGCAGACGGCAGGGTTTACACGGGCGCAAAAGCCAGGGAACTCGGGCTTGTTGACGATTTCGGAAGCCTCTATGATGCGATCGATACTGCCGCAAAGCTTGCAGGAATAGAGGGTAAACCGGAAGTTACCTACGCAAATAAGCCGTCTCTCTCACAACTGCTGTTCGGCGGGGTGAAAACAGACCTGTCAGGATTCACGGGCTATTATGATAACAGCCCTTACGGGCGGCTGCTTTCAATATCATGATTTTTTATGATTTTTCCCTGCATGCCGCTTTTTGATGCCTGATACCTTAACTTCCAGTTCTTCCAGTAAACTCTCCTTTAATTCCCCTGAATAGTAATCATAACGCGCAGCCAGTGAGATTTTCGAAGCAACCGCCCGTGCAATTTTCCCCCGCAGCCTTTTCGGGGCAGTGTTTATAAGCGGATGCCTGAATATCAGCCCGTGTTTCGGGGAAGGTGCTTTGCCTTTTAAATGCTTGAAAAGCGCATTGTTCGCTCCTATGACCTGTACCGTGCTTGATGGCATGGAAGCAAGTTTTTCAAGGCTCCCTGCAATGCTCAGGAGGCGCGCTCCGAGTATGTATCCTGCTATATTTGTCAGGTTCGGCGCAAGCTGCGGCATTCCTTCTTTCAGGTATTCTTCAATGGATAGTCGCGCCTCATATATGCCGACAATGCTCCCGGCTAAACCCTGCATGGTTTTTAATTCAGGCTCTTCGCTTTTGAGTATATGTTTTGCAAGCTCGCCGCCCTGCAACCCGGTCTCATTGAACATCAGGTACCACTCCCGCAGCCTTTCGGCAAGGATGTTGGCTGTATCGTTGATATCATCGATGGCTTCGACTGCCGCGATAATCTGCCTGTCCAGGGTCACAGCCTGTGCCATCTGCTCTTTTACAAGCCTGATGTTGAGTTCATGAAGGAGTTTATCATATTCTTCGCGCGATGAAACAAAACCATATTCTATCGCCAGATCGCGAATATCAGAGCCCGCGACCCTGCCCCTTAAAAGCAGCGGCTCTTTCACAAGGAGGTTTGCGATAGCATCGAGGTCTTTCCGGAATAGTTCAGCATTCATTATCCTGTCATCATCGAGCGTGAAAATACCGAACCATGCTTTTACTTGCATGTGCTTACCTTTTATCTGATAGTATTAAAGATTTTACGTAGACGCAGAACCGAAAAGCTATTAACTCAAAACCGGTATAAATCATATTGAAGTGGAGGTTGTAGCATGGAAGGGAAAACCCTATCTGAAAAGATAATCGGCGAGCACTGCGGCAGGGACGTCAGCGCTGGAGAAGTAGTTGTTGTCAATGTGGATTTGAGCTATGTCCAGGACGGTACAGGTCCTCTCACCGTGCGCCGGATGATAGAGATGGGTATAGAAAAAGCATACAACCCGGATAAGACTGTTTTCTATCTTGACCATGCCTCCCCCAGTCCCAGGATGGAGTTAAGCAATGACCATGAGTTCTTAAGGGAATTTGCCGGGAAAAGCGGCATAATACTATCCGATATCGGGAATGGTATATCCCATCACGTTACTTTAGAGAAATACGCCCGCCCCGGTGACATTATCATAGGAGCTGATTCACACACCTGTACGGGCGGCGCCCTTGGTGCGTTCGCTACTGGCATGGGAAGTACGGATGTGGCTGTAGCCATAGCGCTCGGAAAGACATGGATGAGAGTTCCTGAGACATATATTGTCGAAGTAAACGGCAGGCTTCAGAAAGGAGTATATTCCAAGGATATCATCCTCCACCTGATCGGCAAGCTCACAAGCAACGGCGCTACTTACAAATCCCTGGAGTTCACAGGCGATACAATCGCGGGTTTAAGTACGGCAGCAAGAAGCACAATAGGCAACATGGCTGTCGAGGCTGGAGCCAAGGTCGGTTTATTCCCTCCGGATAACGAAACACGAAAATTTCTAAAATTAATGGGCAGGGAAGAGGCATTCAGGGAACTTAGGTCTGATGAGGATGCCGATTTTGAGAAGCATATAGAGATCAACGCAGAAGAGCTTGAGCCCACTATTGCCTGCCCGCATCTGGTTGATAATACAAAAACGATCAGCGAGCTTGGTAAAGTCAAAGTCGACCAGGTTTTTATAGGCACATCATGCAACGGTCGTCTTGAAGACCTTCACATTGCAGCCTCGATACTGAAGGGCAACCGAATTAACAGGGATACAAGGGTTATCGTAACTCCTGCTTCGCGCAGGGTGTACCTGGAAGCTTTAAGGGATGGCACCATCGAAACTTTTGTTGAAGCCGGCGCGCTTGTGACCACGCCCGGATGCGGAGCCTGTGACGGTGTGCACCTGGGAATACTTGGCGACGGCGAAGTATGCCTTGCAACACAGCCCAGGAATTTTAAAGGGAGAATGGGCGACCCGAATGCTTTTATCTACCTGGGTTCGCCCGCGGTTGCGGCTGCCACTGCTCTTACCGGTGAGATATCAGACCCCAGGGATGTGATGTAACATGGGGAAAGCATGGAAATTCGGGGATAATATCAGCACCGACCTTATCGCGCCAGGAAGGTATTTCCATTTGCGCTCAAACCTGCCAGAGCTTGCAAAACACGTACTTGAGGGCGCGCGTCCCGAGTTCGCTTTGCTTGTGCAAACCGGGGATTTTGTTGTGGCAGGTGAAAATTTCGGTCTTGGGTCAAGCAGGGAACATGCCCCCATAATAATAAAGCTTGCGGGTGCAAAAGCCGTACTGGCAAAAAGCTTTGCCAGGATATTCTACAGGAACTGCATAAACATAGGGCTTCCTGCCATAACCTGTAACACGGATGAGATGGATGAGGGAGATGAGCTTTTGCTTGATATGGAAAAAGGGGTTATAACTAATAAAACAAAGGGGGTAGAGATCACTTTTCCGCCGCTGCCTCCTGTCATGAACAGGATATTACAGGAGGGGGGACTTGTTGCTTATATAAAAGCACATAAAAGCCTGGAGATTTGAAAACTCAAAAACTCAAATGATCAACTCTTCCCTTTCAACATCTCTGCGGCGCAATGAAAGCCTTGACACTTCAAACCTCGTTCCATCAGCAAGGACCGCCTCATCCTTGCCCTGCAATCCTGCTGCCGCAATCCTGCCGATGGCATCCGCTTTCATGATACCGCTTCCCGAGGTCCCACTAACCCATGTGATATTGGCTTCTGATTCGATGACCGGGGTCATGTCAGGCCAGTGATAATCATAGTACCCTGCCCATTTGAGGGAGAGCTTGTAATCCGAAAGCTCCGGGAAATAATGGTTCAGGACAGGCTCGATCGCATTATGAAAATACCGGATATCGGGCTCAGGATTCGACATCATGAAGGGCTGACCGAGATCATCGGCGCATCCTGCGATAAGCATATTCCTTTCCAGCACGGGTTTTATGTAAACGCCTCCGGCTGGCAGTATGATTGCAGGTTTTTTATCCGAATCCGGGCGTACTAAGAGCTGGTCCCGGTTCTTTATGCTCAATGCAAAGAGCTGCCGCTTTTTGGGGAGTACGGACGAAGCAATCCCGACGGGCGCTAATAAATCATGTGTCCATGCTCCGGTTGCTATAACGAATTGTTCTCCATAGTAGGTATTGCCTTTCTGGTCTGTAATCCCGCTGACCTTTACATCGTCCCACGGCGCATAGCAGCTTTTTTGTCCCGTTAAAATAAAAGATTTGATATCCGTATCAAAACTGACATCCCCGCCAAGAGACTTGAACTCAGACGCATAATGCCGGGCAAGCGCCATCCCATTTATAGAGCCGCACAGATGGCAGTAAATCCCTGCATGGACTTCGGGGAAAGGAGCTTTCGCATCAGTGTTAAGCCTGAGAATGTCTGTCACTGTTGCCCTATCCAGGATTTCAAATTTATTTTTCTGCGGGTCAAGCTGCTTGATGGCCTTCTGGGAGCCTGCCCACTGTTCTTCGGAAAACAGCCAGAGATAACCTATTGGCTTGAGCTGCACCTTATCGCCAAGCTCAAGATAATACCTGATGGAGCTCTCAGCAAGCATCCTGCTTGTGCGGGATGAAAAGAAGTTCCTGTAGAGCGCAGCGCTCCTTGCGGTATTGCCTGCGCCTGCTGTATGGTTCCTGTCAAGGAGCAGTATTTTGCTGTCAGGCAGCGCGCTTTTTAAGTGATATGCGATGGAGCTTCCAATGACCCCTGCGCCGATGATGATGTAGTCGAAGTTCATGGCATTCCCTTTCCCCATACTTACTATACGGCAGCATGGATTAAGTATTTTCCTTGTTATGGCTCCACACTTATTCGTTATTTTGGTGTTTATCAACAAATAGGGGCACAGGAATAGCTAAATATATGTTTAAACATATGTTGTATCATGACAGCCAAGACAATAACTATACGAGAGGATATCTACAAGATGCTTCTCTCCTTAAAAGGAGCCAATGAGAGTTTCAGTAATTTTTTCGAGCGCCTTGTGAAATCTCGGAGCAATATTGATAAACTCAAAGAATTGAGAGGTACTGTTGAATTCAGGAATAAAGAAGTACTTCTTAAGGAGTTATTAGAGAAAAGAAAGGAGACCAGATATTGATTCTTGTTGATACAGATGTTCTAATTGAAATCCTTGATGAAGGTTCAAAAAAAGGAGAAGCTGCTTTAAAAAAAATAGAAGAAGCAAGAGAGGATATCGCCCTCACTTCATTAAACCTGCACGAAATTCTTTTTGGTCTTTATAAGTATGCTAATAATTCAAAAATTGAGAAAATATTGTTGCTGGACATCACTGATTTTACCAAAAACGATGCGGCTCTTTCAGCAAAACTTGAGGTAAAAGCAGAGAAAAGAGGTAATAAAGCTCCGAGATTTGATGCTATGATCGCAGCAGTCGCGATAAACAGGGGTTTTAAATTATTTACTTTTAATAAAAAACATTTCGAGGTTTTTGAAGATCTTATATTGTTTTAGTCTGTGCCCTTTTTAGTGCCACATTTGTTATTCTGATTCAAGATATCCTAAAGGATGCGCGAGAACTTCCATCGTTTTCAGTCTCAGACTCCGCTCCGCACTGGAAGGTGCGAAGCGTCACGACGCAGGTGCATGAGGGTATTTATCGCCTATTGTCGCTTTGGCTTATGTAGAACGGAAGGAAACACGCAATTCGAGCGCTAAGAGAACTCTCTTGGGTGATAAATTTCTATCCCAACCCGCCCTTTTATTCTTAATAGAAAATCGTTTTCGTCCAGTGATACAAGGGTAGCATGATGCTTTAGCGCAGTTTCAAGGTAAAGAGAATCCGTTGCATAAGTTCCGTACAGCGCCCCGGTATATCCCGCGCTTGTGCAGAAATGGTCGTCGCAGATTTCCCATATAGAAACCATTCGCTTGACGTCGTTTTCTTGGGTTTTTCCCACCTCCATTCCTAGATATTTTGTTATGTTCCGTATAACTTCGGTCAGGTAGATGGTTGGCTCAATTAGATAGAATTCGCCATCAGCTACCGCCTGTATTACTCGCTTGCAATCAGCAGAATAAGGTTCATGCCTTTTGTTGAGGCGATAAAAACATTTGCGTCAATACAAATTGGTTTCATTCATTATGTCTCCTGTCCTTTTTTGTTATTTCAAGGACAGAAGGGGGGCTGTTTTTGGCCAATTTTTTTCAAGCTTTTTAGCTTCAGCAAGCCATGCTCTTGCTGCCGCTCTTGTCTCATCTTCCTTTATGCGGCTACTGCTTTCGAGAACCATCTTTCTGAGGTCGTGTATCTGCTCGTCTATAGAAGCTATTTTCTCGATTATTTCGCCATTTGCCATGATTCTTATTTTTATTTTTTTGGTTTAAATAGTTGTTTGAGCTATAAGTGATGATATGAAGAAAAGTTTGGAAGGGTGTCCCCAACTTTGGAGCCATTGCTGTTATTCTGGCTCAAGTTATTCTAATGGATGCACGAGAACACCTATCGTAGCAGTCACGGTATACCCCGTACGATGTACAAGTTTTGATACTTTTGTTGTACAACTTCAGGTTCAGCGGATATTTTATGAACATATGCACATAGTCAGGATTAAATAACCAACTAGTCCATTATTTATCGCATCATAACCAAATAAAAAGCAACATATCTTCAGCGAACGTATAGACATCAAATGCCAGTACTAAGCATAATTGCGTGCGACATGTTAGAAGACGAGCTCACATACGTACTTTCAAGAGACAGCGAGCTTGAACAGTTGATACTTGTAGAGAAAAGGGAATGTTTCGGGCTGCAAAGGAAGCTAAAATCTCTGGGGTGCCTTCCCGCACTGGTTCCACTGGACAGGATTCCAGAAATCCTGAAAGGCGAGAAGAAGCAGTCCTTTCCGTCAATCCTGAAACCTTTCTGTGGCATTCGCTTCATTGAAAAGATCCGCCGCAAACAAGAAAACAGACGTAAAACGAAGGTAACAGTGGTTGCCAACATGCTTAAGATGGGAGTTGTACCGTCATAAGTCTCACGCAC
>NZ_FZMP01000221.1 GCF_900196725.1 Candidatus Methanoperedens nitratireducens
TTTTCGGTTTATTCAGTACTTCCGATCGGTCGTAGTTCCGAATAGCATTCTGAATCATATTTGTATTAACCGAGTTCGAAGTGTTTGAATTCTGCTCTCATTTTATTCTCGTAACTTGCTCAAAAATGCTGCAATTGGAACCAAGCATAGCGATTTATATCCTTCTCTAATGTAAGTCAATATTCCGTCATTGATTGCTGATTTCAGTTCATATACCGTGGTCTTAAGACCTGATTTTAGTAGATTTAATATATTATATAATATACATTGAAACAAGAAAAATAGTACTCTTACTACAGGTGATTTCGAACAAGTCCTTATCTTGAATACGTTTTTCATTTTGTATCCAGTTTCTATATTCCAGCGTTTTTTATATTCTTCTGGAATTATTTTAATAAACTCTGAGGTAGATTTTACTTCCAGATTTGTTGCAAAAAGAAAATATTCGTTGTTTCCTTTATCTTTTTTAGCTTTTGGATCATAATTGAGCCAGTAGCATTCCGATGGATATTCTTTATTTTGTGATTCTTGAAATTATTATGGTATATCTATACAAAAAATTTCTCGTAAATTGTTTGATTTGAATTGCTCTTGAAATTAATACTATTGTAATTAATCAAAGATATATTAGAGCTATAAACACAAAAATAACTCTAATAAAGGCATAATCTAATCGAGCTTGTAGCTATGGAATATAAATACATTTCGGAAACATATATATTATTTTTTAAAACTTATGAGCAATATTGCAAGAAATATGTGCTGTTATAACGAATTTTTTGGAGGAATGGCATTTTATAGATGCCTGTTGGCAATTTAGAGTTATTTTAGCAGGTTTGCCATTGGCTCATCTGTGTCGCATACCTGAATGGTCCGTGCGTTCTTGATAACTCATTCGTTAATCTACAAAAAATCGCCGAATACAAGATAGGTAGATACCTTTTTATATGTATCCACCTATCCGGTATTTCATCCCCTCGCTTATCCTTCAGTCATTTTTTGATTTTTTACGTATCCTTCTGGAAAGAATGCATCTCGCTCATATGGTCAAATACGGAATCTAATGTTCCAAATTCTTGTTTACAGAAAGTGCAGATAAAGGTTCGCGGATAGCCGCAACTCTTAGGTCTCTTACTGATTTTCGTTTAATACCACCTCGATTACTCTATCAATAATATGATAGAATCACCCAATCTTCAGTATGTTTTGTTATTTATAAAGCTGTCGGTTTAAACCGATTTAAAACTATTTTGAATTAAAACTTTAACACCATCAACTATCTCTCAAAGTTTTTATACCGCCAAATAAGATAAGCATAAAAGGTAACAGGAAAGAAAAGCTCGTGGATATAAGACCACCATATGCGCTAATGATCATCAACCATCCTGCTGTTTTTGTTTTTGACCTTACTAATACTGCTCCGATAATCCCGATAATCGAGAAGACCGTTGCAGCATAACCAAGCATAATAAAATCAGATGCTTCGGGTACCTCTGATGCTTCACCTAAACTGCCCATACCTGTTACCAGGAATGCGCCGAAAAGTCCGGATATTCCACCAAGTAAGCTCAATAATAATTCTATAGCTCTTGATTTTCCTTTTTTCGGTTCTATACCCCGATAAGTTCCACATTTCCGGCGGAAAACAGCACCTTCTGTCAGTTCTTGTCCACTTTTATCATAAAACATGATCCTGCCCATTATTGTTTTTTATAATTTGGGCTTGATAAACATTTCGGTTTCTTTTTATAAATACAATTGAACGCCAAAGCTTTATGTAATAAGCATCATTTGAACGCAGGCTTGCGGAGGTCGCCCAGCCCGGTCAAAGGCGCAGGATTTAGGGTCCTGTCTCGCAGGAGTTCGTGGGTTCGAATCCCATCCTCCGCATAATCCATTATGAATTTAAAAAAACCAAAACATTTAAAACATATAAGAACCCTATTTGACACAGGTGAATACCAAATGAACGACAAAGAGACGAAGGTACCAATTTATATTGCAATTATAGTAGCTCTCATCCTTGTTGCCGCTGCCGGCTACTATGTTCTCGGGAAACCAGCCCCAACTCAAGCACAGACTCCAACTGAGACCCCGGTCCGGACAGAGAGCCCTGCAACTACAGTAGCATCGCCAGCGTCGACAGCCTCAACATCCACAACCTCTGCCCCGGCAACACCACAGGCAAGCCCTGTCACGACTATTAAATGCGAATTATGTCATACTAACCCACAGGAACTGAAACCTCACGTCAATGGTGGGAGACTCTGTATAAACTGCCACGGCAGCCAGGTTCACAACATCCATATAGGAGAAAGTACTGTAAATCTGGATTGTAAAACCTGTCACGGCTTCCCGCCAAAGATCCCAACAGTACAGAATGGGACGGGACCCGGCTCATACAGTGTTTGCGAGCAATGCCATGCCCCACCGCCTGACAATACTAAACCAAGCAATGGTAATCTGATATTGATACACCTGTCAAGAGGCAAATACTGTACAAACTGCCATGGTACTGATATCACGTCCATTCATGCAGCAGCGCTTGCTAATGCAACTAAGTAGATAAAAGGGTTTTACACCCTTTTATTCATTCATTTTTGATGACTTCTTTTGAAAAATTCGTGAGCGTCTGTAAAAGGATCGAAAGCATATCAGGCTCTCTTGAGATAACATCCATTGTAGCTCAATTTTTAAAAGAATTGGACGAAGAAGAGCTCGGGATCACAACTTATTTCATAATGGGAAAGGTGTTCCCGGTCTGGGCTGAAGCCGAGCTTGGGATCGGTCCGAACCTGTTATATTCAGCCATATCCAGAACATCCTCTCTTCCTGTTAAGCGCGTGGAAGAACTGATCAAGGAGACCGGAGATGTGGGATTAGCAGCTGAGAAAGCGATCTTATCAGGTAAAAACCACATGAATTTTTTCTCAACCGAAGAGCTTTCTATCCGGGATGTGCATACCCGGTTCCAAAAGATAGCAAGCCTGACAGGCAAGGGGTCCCAGGATGCGAAAATAAAGAACCTGCAATATCTTTTCGGAGCAGCCATGCCGGATGAGAGCGTCTATATTGCGCGCCTGTCGATAGAAGAGTTACGCATAGGCGTTGGCGAAGGGATCGTAAGGGATGCAATAGCACAGGCGTTCAATGTAACTGCGGAACTCATCGAGCGCGGGTACATGCTCACAAATGATTTCGGGCTTGTCGCAATTACCGCGAAAAACGAAGGAACATCCGGTCTTGAGAAGCTGAGCGTTATCCTGGGAAGACCACTTAAGATGATGCTTGCACAGGTAGCCGGAAGTATAAAAGAGGCTGTGGAAGAGATGGGCTCTGTCGCTGTTGAGTGGAAGTTCGATGGTGCGCGCGTCCAGATACATAAAGACGGCGATAAAATTATAATTTATTCACGGAAGCTTGAGAATGTTACCCTATCGTTACCTGATGTTGTAACAGCCGTGAAATCCCATGTTACAGCAAAAAGCGCTATCCTAGATGGCGAGGTCGTTGCCATTGGCAAAGATAACAGACCTCTGGCATTTCAAGAAATACTCCGGCGCTTCAGGCGGAAATACGAAATTTCCGCTACAGCACTTGAAATCCCGCTGTACCTGAACCTTTTCGATGTGCTATATCTGAATGGTGAGAGCCTTATCGATATGCCGCTGAAGCACCGGCGGGAAATGCTTGAAAAAGTTTGTGATAAGGGCATTGTGGCGCGGCAGGCCATCACAGGAGATACCTCTGTTGTGGACTCAATCTATAAAGATGCGCTCGCTGCCGGACATGAAGGCGTCATGTTAAAAAATCCCGGTTCTCTTTATACGCCGGGGAAAAGAGGTAAGAACTGGCTTAAATTAAAGCCCATCATGGAGACGCTTGACCTCGTGGTGATAGGCGGGGAATGGGGGGAAGGAAGAAGGGCGAATTTCATCGGTTCCTATTTACTTGCGTGCCGCGACCCGGATTCGGACAGGCTCCTTTCCATCGGCAGGGTCGCTACCGGTATAACAGACGGGCAGCTTAACGAACTAACAGGTGTTTTCAAAGAACTGATAATCTCAGAAAGCGGTATCCATATCGAATTTGAGCCGAAGGTGGTATTCGAGATAGCTTTTGAGGAAATACAGAAAAGCCCGAATTATGATTCCGGATATGCACTTCGCTTCCCCAGGCTCGTCAATATCAGGAGCGATAAATCGTTAGAGGACGCCGATTCGATTGAAAAGGTTGAACAGCTCTATATCAGACAGAAAGGAAAATGAGAAATAGTAACGGTCTCAGTAAATTCATATTGTAGTATCCGAGAAGGAAAGTTTTAAACCTGAGAAAGTATTGTATTATAGAACTCAAAATTTCGAAGGACGTGAAATTTAATTAAATGTGGAAAATCGAGGACGCTATAGATCTGTATGGTATAGAACGATGGGGCAGCGGCTATTTTTCCTACAATAAGAACGGGAATCTGATAATCAGACCCACAAAAAAAGACGCCCAGACCATCGACCTGAAAAATGTCATCGAACAGCTCAGTACCAAGAAGATCAAGTACCCCATATTGTTCAGGTTCCCGCAGATACTTGAGGGACAGATTAAGGAATTGAACGGGGCGTTTTCCAACTCGATTTCCGAATACAAGTATAATAACACTTATCAGGGAGCATTCCCGATGAAAGTGAACCAGCGAAGGGAAGTGATAGAAGAGATCGTTAAGGCAGGTAAAAAATTCAACCTCGGCCTGGAGGTCGGAACGAAAGCCGAACTTCTTGCAGCGATGTCCTTTGAGCTCGGCTCGGAGGCTCTGTTAATATGCAATGGTTTCAAGGATGATGAATATCTCCGGCTGGCATTGAACGCTGTCAAGCTGAAAAATAAGGTCATCATAGTCATCGATGAGTACAGCGAAACAACAAGGCTGCTGGAACTTTCCAGAAAGCTCGGTGTCAAACCGCTCATCGGGATACGGGTAAAGCTATACTCAAAAGGCAGCGGGAAGTGGGCCGAATCAGGCGGAGAGTCTTCAAAATTCGGTCTTACGACAACAGAGATGCTGGACTGCATCAGGACCGTTTCAGAATACGAAATGCTTGACCAGTTGCAGATGCTTCATTTCCATATCGGCTCGCAGATAACCGAGATCCGGCGGATACAGAAAGCGGTCAAAGAGGCTGCAAGGGTGTATGCCAAAATAAAAAATATGCACGTAAATATCAAGTACTTCAACATAGGAGGCGGTCTTGGCATCGACTATGACGGCAGCAAGACCTCATCCGATGCAAGCGCCAATTACACCATGCAGGAGTATGCCAACAATGTTGTATATTCCCTTAAGGACGTGTGCGATGAAGAAGGCGCCCCCCATCCTATAATCCTTTCGGAAAGCGGCAGGGCGATCAGCGCGTATCATTCGCTTCTTGTGATCAATATCAAAGGGAATAAGAACGGCAATCATAAAAAACCTATCGAACTTCGCGGGGACGAGCCGCATATAATAAAAGAATTGTACGATGGATTGCAGGAAATAAACATTAAAAATTATATAGAATATTATCACGATGCCCTTCAACATCGTGAGGAGTTGCTCTCGCTGTTCAACCTCGGCGAGGTCGAGCTTGAGGACAAATCCAAAGGGGAGGTCCTTTTCATGCAGATATGTGAAAAAGCAGCCGGTTTCGCAAGGGAGACCGAGAACAAGTCCGACGATTTTGATGACCTGAATAAATTGCTGTCAAAAAAATATATAGGCAACTTCTCGACATTCCAGTCGATCCCTGATTTCTGGGCGATAAAGCAGTTGTTCCCCGTCGTGCCGGTCAGCAGAGCCACTGAGAAGCCCAATGAATACGGGACTATTGTGGATATCACATGCGACTCTGACGGCGAGATCGATAAGTTCGTTGACCTGAAGGACGTAAAGGAGATACTTGAACTTCATGAGTTGAACAACGGTTCTTATTATCTGGCAATCCTTCTTCTCGGCGCGTACCAGGATACGATAGGAGATTATCATAACCTGTTCGGCGCTGCTAATGAGGCGCATATTATAGTGGATGACAGCGGCGAGTGGCATATCAAACAGCTCGTAAAGGGCGACAGGAATTGCGATGTGCTTGCTTACGTCAAATATAATTCTGCAGGTCTTTTCTCGATGTTCGAGTCTGAAATAGCGCAGGCTGTAAGGGATAATAAATTATCTAAAACGGATGCCGAAGAGATTTTGAATAATTATAAAGACGCCATGAACCAGTACACGTACCTGGATCTATAAGCGGAAGATTTAGTTTTTTCCATAGCAGAAAATATGCTGACACTCGGGATCGTGAACACATACGATAAGATAAAAGTCCACGAAGCGCATTACCGCAGCATTGCAAGGGCTGCGCCGGTCGCGCACGCTTTCGGGTTCAATCTTGCTCTGTTCGATTACCCGTTCAGGATGGATGCCGAAGAACTCATGAATTTTGTGAAAGATAAAACCACGATCGGCGGTTCGGGAAAATACCTTGGGGAACTTTTCGGAGCAGGCAGGTTCTTTGTTTTTGACCTCCCGGAAAAAGGATTCCAGCCCCAGTTTGGTTCGATCATAGTTACAACATCCCATCCTTTCAAAGAAAAAAACATTCATGTTGATACGCTTGCAAAACTGATCAACAAAAGGAAATCGTTCCTGTTCCTCATCGGGCTAGGGCATAAGGGACTTCCGCAGGAATTATTTGATATGGCACAGCACCATCTCGATATTACTTCCAGGGGAGTTTCTCTTGAGACATGCACAGCGATAGGTGCTGTGCCTGCGGTTATTGCAGGGCGCACGGAACGAATGAAGACCCAGGAATAACCGGATTATCTCTCGCTGCCCGGGAAGATTACATCTGGGCTACGAATTCGTCCAATTTCTTCATTACCTTATTCTCTATTTCGGCTTTCCACCTGTCTTCTCTCGGGTAGGTCTCCATCATACCTGCAAGTTTATCAAGGTCTACGCTTATAATTTATGCCGGAACGTTAACTATTAAAATATCTGCTTGCATAAGCAGGATAATAATTTGATGCTTTAACAGTTAAATGGGAGGACTATGAAACGAGAAAAGAACAACCAATCAACACCGGAATCAGAAGCTGCGCTGCGGCTGGAATTAGTAGAGCATTTCCGTGAAAAGCGAGACCTGTTGCGGCAGCAGTGGGTGCAGCAAATGACTGCCAAGGGATTACTTGCTGGTCTCACCCAAGAAGAAATTGAGACAGAATCAATCACGATTTATGATACTGTTATCGTCTGTCTGGAAACCGGACAGTACGAAGGCGCTCAGACCTATGCCACACGTATGGCTGAACGTGGTGTGCTTCGTGGGATGACGACCGAGCAGATCATTGGTGGCATACTTACTCTGCGCAATGTATACGGGCGCAGCCTGTTTGAGTGGTACCAGCAGGATATGGAGAAGCTGTCAGCGGCATTAGACATCTACGAACCGGTCGCCGATAAGATTATTTCCATAGTTGCACTTGCGTTCGTCGAAGAGCGCGAGAAAGTCGTCCGCCAGCAGCAGGAGGCTATCCGGGAACTCTCAACTCCTGTATTGCAGGTTCGGGATCAATTACTCATCCTTCCTATTATCGGAGTGATCGATACCCATCGTGCCCGTCAAATAACTGAACAATTACTACGTACGATCCGTACCAAACGCGCTAAAGTCGTCGTTATGGATATCACAGGCGTTCCTGCCGTGGATTCAAAGATTGCCGGGCATCTGGTGCAGACGGTGGATGCATCGAAGCTCATGGGCGCAACAGTTATTGTTACAGGTATATCGCCCGAGATCGCCCAGACACTGGTGACCCTTGGTGTGGATATAGCCAAGATGAACACTGTAGGCGACCTGCAGGGCGGCATCGAAGTAGCAAATGGGTTTTTGGGCTACAGGGTTGTCAGAACAGAGCCGGAAACAAGCTTGAATCATCAAGATAAAATGGTGCAATGAACAATGCTGGTTCCAATTCTCAAACAGGGCGATTACCTCATCGCTTCCATTCAGTCAGAGCTGAGTGATGCCGATCTGCTGAAATTACGGGAAGACCTGGTAAGGCGGGTAAGCGATTTCCGCTCACGCGGAGTCATCGTAGATGTTACTGTGCTGGATGTGATGGATTCGTTCGCAACCCGCACCCTGCGCTCCATGGCACACATGATTATGCTGCGCGGGGCAGAAACCGTTATAGTCGGGATACAGCCTGAGGTCGCGTTTTCGATGGTGCAATTGGGGTTGAAGCTTGAAGGCGTAGAGACCGCGCTTGACCTTGAAGAGGGGCTGGCACTCCTTGACCATCGGACAAAAGGAGATAATAAGAGTGCCCGATGAAGTGTGTATCCCTGTTAGTTCCGAGATTGATATCGTCACCGCCCGCCAAAAAGGGCGAGAGCTGTCGGCACGGCTGGGCTTCTCAAACACCGAACTGACCCTTATTGCCACTGCCATCTCCGAGGTAACGCGCAACATCGTGGAATATGCCAAGCGCGGTGAACTCTGTCTGAATATCGTTCAGCAGGGTAATAAACGCGGCATCGTTGTAATTGCCTCCGATAAAGGACCTGGCATTCCCAGTATCAAACTGGCTATGCAGGATGGCTACTCGACCGGGCATAGTCTGGGGCTTGGCCTGCCGGGAGCGAAGCGATTGATGGACGAGTTTGAAATCATCTCCGAAGTCGGCAAAGGAACGAAAGTGACTATGAAGAAATGGGTGCAAAGTAATGTGCGATGAAACTACCGATCCATTACAGCTAATCGAGTGGGGTTATGCAACGATACCATTAAAGGGGCAGGCTGTCTCAGGCGATAGTTATATTATCAAGCCGTTCCCAAATGGTATCCTCATGGCTGTAGTGGATGGGTTAGGACACGGCTACGAAGCGGCAGAAGCTTCAGATATCGCCATTGCCACACTGGATACCTATGCCCACGAACCGGTTATCCCGCTTGTCAGGCGCTGCCATGAGGTATTGAAAGGAACGCGCGGAGTTGTGATGAGCATCGCATCGTTTAGTTCACTGAATAAGGCAATGACCTGGCTGGGGGTTGGCAATATCGAAGGCATACTGCTAAGAGAAGATGTAAACGCAGTCCCTTCGCGAAAGAGCTTACTGCTTCGCGGTGGAGTTTTAGGTTATCAGCTCCCGCCACTAAAGGAGTCCTTAATCCCGGTATTACCAGGTGATACATTGATTTTTGCTACCGACGGCATTCGCAGTGGCTTTGAGAAGGGGATTAAACTGAGCGATAAACCACAGCAAATTGCTAATAGTATCATGGCGCAGTTCAACAGGGGAACGGATGATGCATTGGTTCTGGTCGTGCGATATACATGCTAATAAAGAATGATACTTTGTGCGGATTAGAAAAACAATACTCTTCTGTACTTCAGGATTATCTTGCTGGAAGGGGAGAAACGGCTCTGGAGCATGCGTATGAGCTCGGGCGCAAAGCAATAGCCGACAGGCTGGGCATTCTGGATATGGCAGCGATTCACCAGAGAGCGCTGGTCAGAATATTGCCGCGCACGCTTACACCGCAGGAGAGTTCGGAGACTATAAAGAAAGCAGCGCAGTTCTTTGCTGAGAGCCTGGCACCCTTTGAAATGACGTTTCGCGGGTTCCAGGAATCCATCGCTGAGCTGCACAACCTGAACAGGACGCTGGAACAGTCAGAAATGAAATTCAGGTCTGTGGTCAAGGCAGCTAATGATGCAATTATCTCAGCCGATAGCAATGGGAACATAATTTCATGGAACAGACGCGCACAAACCATTTTTGGTTATACCGAAGAAGAAGCGCTGGGTAAATCTCTTTCCATCCTGATACCTGAACGATGTAGAGCTGCTCTTTCAAGGGAACTGGAGAAGTTCAGAGGAACCGATGAATCTAAATATATTGGAAAAACGCTCGAATTCTATGGACTGAGGAAAGATGGCAGTGAATTTCCAACCGAGATTTCTATAGCCTCATGGAAAACAGGAGAAGGAAAATTTATTACAGGTATCGTTCGCGACATTACCGAACGTAAGAAGGCTGAGCAAGCATTGCGGGAGGCTCATGCATATTCCGAAAGTATTGTAGAAACATTGCGGGAATCTCTTGTTGTCCTGGATCCGCAATTGCGGGTGAAGACAGCGAATAAGACTTTTTACAAGACTTTTAAGGTGTTGCCGGAAGAAACTTTAAACAAATTCATCTACGATATTGGTGACCGCCAATGGGATATTCCAAGACTACGAGAACTGCTGGAAGAAATTATCCCCAGGAACACTCATTTCAGCGATTTTGAGGTTGACTATGAGTTTCCCACCATCGGACGCAGGACAATGATACTTAATGCCCGTCGGCTCCACCAAACAGATGTCGATACACAGTTGATACTCCTCGCTATTGAGGACATAACCGAGAGAAAGAAACTTGAAGCACAGATATTACGTACTCAAAGGATGGAAAGCATAGGCACTCTCGCTGGTGGCATAGCGCATGACCTTAACAATATGATGACACCGATGATGCTGTCCCTGCAAATATTAAAAGAAAAATTCAAAGATGAGCAGAGCCAGAAATTGCTTGCTATCCTTGAACAGAACTCCAAGCGTGCAGCGGAGTTAATAAAACAAGTTCTTTCATTTGCACGGGGGGTAGAAGGTGAACGCAAGCCTCTTCAAGTAACAGATATTGTATCTGAAATCGAAAAGGTCATGAAGGAGACCTTCCCAAGAAATATTGATATCCGGGCTGATTTGCCAGGGGGCCTCTCTACAATATCAGGAGATGTTACGCAACTGCACCAGGTTATAATGAACCTCTGTGTGAATGCACGTGATGCAATGCCGGATGGCGGTATCCTGAGCACCACAGCTTCGAATATTTTTATTGATGAGAACTATGCCCGGATGAATACCGAAGCCAGAGAAGGTCTTTACTGTGTCATCACGGTATCAGATACCGGAACCGGTATCCCCCCCGAAATACTTGACAGGATATTTGAACCGTTTTTCACGACAAAAGAGTTCGGCAAGGGCACGGGACTTGGTCTCTCAACGGCTCATGCTATTGTTAAAAGCCATGGCGGGTTTATTAATGTATATAGCGAGGTTGGAAAAGGAACTACATTTAAGGTATATTTGCCTGCGATCAGGACCGAACTGGAAAAAGTGCAGGAGCATAAGCTTGAGTTGCCTTCCGGGCATGGGGAATTGATCCTAGTTGTTGAAGATGAAGCCTCAATTAGCAAGGTTACATGTTCGACTCTGGAGATGCATGGATATAAAGTGCTTACAGCCGATGATGGCGCACAGGCGGTAGCGTTATACGCTCAAAATAAAGATAAAATCAGTGTTGTTCTTATGGATATAATGATGCCTGTTATGGATGGTCATGCGAGCATTAAAGCGATCCATAGAATCAATCCCGGAGCAAGAATTATCGCAACCAGCGGATTATCCGAGAAAGATAAACTTATGAAAGCTACAGGCACCGATATAAACGCTTTTTTACCAAAGCCTTACACGGCTGAACAATTACTGAAAACTATACACAAAACCTGTTCAAGAAATAAAGATGCGAAACTATAAGTCATAATCTATTTAATTACTATGCTATGAAAAATAAGATTATAGTAACCGGGGGAGCCGGGTTTATCGGAAGCCATATGGTGGACAGGCTGTTATCCGAAGGAAATGAAGTAACCGTTATTGACAATCTCAGCTCGGGAAGAATGGAAGTCCTTGAACACCATACTAAAAATCCCGATTTCAAATTCACAAGGCTTGATATACTTGAGCTTGAAAAGCTTAAAAAAGCAATAGCAGGTGCGGATATGATCTTTCACCTGGCAGCCAATCCCGATGTCCGCCTCGGGGCTGAGAATACAAAGGTACATCTTGAGCAGAACATCATTGCCACTTATAATTTACTTGAAGCTATGCGTATCAATAAGCAGCGCAACATAGTCTTCACATCCACATCGACCGTGTACGGTGAAGCGACCGCTCTTCCCACGCCTGAGGATTACGGTCCCCTGGTACCCATATCCCTGTACGGCGCGTCAAAACTCGCCTGCGAAGCTCTCATAACATCATACTGCCATACTTTTGAAATGAAGTCATGGATTTTCCGGTTCGCAAATATCGTAGGTTCCCGCAGTACGCATGGGATCATTGTGGATTTTGTTAACAAGCTCAGGAACAATCCGGGAACGCTTGAGATCCTGGGTAACGGGCAGCAGCGCAAATCATACCTCCATGTTTCGGACTGTGCGGATGCAATATTGTTCGCCCTGGAGAACAGCCAGGAGATGGCGAATATTTTCAACATCGGCTCAGACGACACGATAAATGCCACAGAGATCGGGCAGATAGTTGTTGAAGAGATGGGATTGGAAAATGTTGAGTTCAGCTACACAGGCGGAACGCGCGGGTGGAAAGGCGATGTGCCAAAGATGCTGCTGTCCGTCGATAAGCTGCGCGCGCTCGGCTGGGAACCTGCCCATAATTCACGAAACAGCGTAGTTGAAGCTGTCAGGAGTACGCTGGAGAGCGGGTAGATGCCGCATTATTCTGTTTGAAATATTGATCCCCTGACTTAATCTCTTTAGTTACAAACAACTAACTGATACGAACTCGTACGAACCCGATAGTTTTCGGGCTGAGTTCATTTAAACTTGTTACAAGATTCAACCACGAGTTCGTTGTGAGTTCGTACCAGTTAGTTGTTAAATATAATTATATTAGTAGCAAAGAGGACATAGAGATTTTCAAATACATCTCTGTATCTTCCGCTCTCCATGGTTTTACCTTTTCGGGTAGTTTCTTCCTAATATCTCATCATCTGCGGGCTTTTCGGCAGCGGCTTCACTTTCGCTGCATCTTCCCAGTCCGCCTCATAGATATGCAGTGCATTGCAGAAATCAACGACCTTGACAAGTTTCAGGTTGTTGGGCTCAAGCAATTCCCTTTTTACCATAGTGAGCAATCCTACCATGTTGCTGTTCCATGCCGCGTAAAGGTCGCGCGAGCGCCACATGCAGTGCATCTCGGCATTCCCTTCTCCCAGGGGGCGGACCCATATTCTCTGGAGACAGGGCTGGTCTTCCTTTACGAACAGGTCGCGCTCGGGTATCCATGTTATTGCCTGGCGCCTGCGCGAAACACCCTGCGGCAGCAGTTCCCTTATTGCTTTTAGCTGGTCAATATCTTTACTGCGGGAGGGATAGTTTATCAGCCTGTCCATGTAATTGTATTCAAACCCCTGCTTTTTCCAGTCATAACCTCTTTCCCATTGTTTCAGGTATTCTTTTACATGCAGCTCTTTCGTGGGGAACTGGGGATGCAGCATAGGTTCAAGATAAGGTTCACGGATCTCGATGACCGAGCAGATGTCCTTTGACATAGGACCGTACTCCGTCTTTATCTCCATTCCGTGTTTTATCACAAAATTCACAGCCTGTGCCCATGCGTCGGCAAGACCGACAGCCTGAATCAGGTTAGTGGGGGGATATTTCATAACTACTGCTCCAATTGCTCCTTCGGTTTTAAAAGTTTATTCGCTATCTATACTTGAGAGCATAGATTAAAGGTTAACGATAGGTTCAGTACTTCCGATCGGTCGTAGTTCCG
>NZ_FZMP01000220.1 GCF_900196725.1 Candidatus Methanoperedens nitratireducens
TGATACGAACTCAAGCCATCCAGAGTTCGTACGAGTTCGTATCAGTTCGTTGTTAACTTCTATTTTGTTGTTATCTTTGCGCTCTTTGCGGTTGAACGCCTTTTCCGCTCCTGCGCCTGCCGTTTATACGCGGTTGAGCGGCGCGGGGGGATGAGTATGGAGGGTGGGAGGATGACGGAAATCGGCAAGGCTCCAGAGGGATGGAAGATTGTGAGATTGGAGGACGTAGTTGAAATTAATAAAGAGTCTCGCGATCCAGCTAAAGAAACACTAAATGATAGATTCCTCTATATTGATATTGAGTCTATTGAGGGCGGAACTGGAGTTATTAAAGCAGCAAAGGAACTATTGGGGAAAGATGCCCCTTCAAGAGCAAGAAGAGTTGTACACCAAAATAATGTAATAATGTCAATGGTAAGGCCATACTTGAAAGCATTCGCTTTAGTACCAAGGGGGTACAATAATCAAATTTGCTCTACTGGCTTCGCTGTGTTGAGTTGTAAAAATGTAATTGTGCCTTGTTATTTGCTTTATACCCTTTTCTCTAAAAATGTAATAGACCAGTGCAACAAAATGATGGTGGGTGGCCAGTACCCTGCTTTAAATCAATCGCAGGTTGCCAAAATTGAAATCCCCCTCCCCCCTCTCCCCGAACAGCGCCGCATCGCCGAAGTCCTAGGCACAGTGGACAACGCCATCCAGAAGGTGGGCGGCGCAATCGAGAAGACGAAGCGCCTGAAAAAAGGGTTGATGCAGAGGCTGCTGACGAAAGGGATAGAGCATGAGAGGTTTAAGGAAACGGAGGTCGGGAGGGTGCCGGAGGAGTGGGAGGTCGTACAAGTGGGTAATATTACAAAAGAGCATAAGCAGGGCTTCTATACAGCAGAAAATTATAGTGAAGAAGGTATTAATTTAGTGAGAATTACTGATTTACAAAATCCTGAGATATCGTATGCAACAATGCCTAAAATTAAAATTGATGATGGGACATTTAAGCAATTTAAAGTAGATGTTGGTGATTTTCTAATTGCACGAAGTGGAGCAATTGGTAGATATGGGGTAGTTAAAGAGCCAATCCCTTGCATTTTTGGATCCTATATCATTCGATTCCGCTTCGATAATTTGCGGATTGATAATTTATACTTTGGAAAACTTTTTGAGTCCAATTTTATTTCTAATGAACTTAGAAAAATTACGCAAGGTGCTACAAACAAGAATATTAACGCCCAAAACATCAAGAAAATAAAAATCTCCCTCCCCCCTCTCCCCGAACAACGCCGCATCGCCGAGATTTTGAGCGCCGTCGATAAGAAGCTTGAGCTTGAGCGCAGGAGGAAGGAGAAGCTGGAGAGGGTGAAGAAGGGGCTGATGGATGAGCTGCTGACGGGGAGGAAAAGAATAAAAGAAAAGCATATATAATTAATGGAACAAATTTGTTACATATGGAACTAAATATAGCCAGTGAGATATTAAATATACTTTTGGGCGAGGAGATACATGCCAGAGCACTGGCTAAAAGACTTGACATCAACCACATGACGGCGATAAGAAACCTGAAAGAACTCGTCAATGAAAATGTTCTGGAATTCAGGAAGGATGGAAGGAACAAGGTCTATTTCATGAAAAAGAACATGGAAGCAAGAAATTATGCGCTCATATCGGAATTGTACAAATTAAACAAAACATTGAAAAAATACCCCGAACTTAGAAAAACAATAAAAATTATCCAGCAAAACAAAGAAATCGGGCTTGCAGTTCTTTTCGGAAGCTATGCAAGAGGCACAGCGACAAAGAACAGTGATATTGATGTATTTATCGAAACAAAAGATAGGAACCTGAAACAGGAGCTTGAGCTTCTTAACTCAAGATTGAGCGTGAAAATCGGGGAATACGACAGGTCAAGTCCGCTTATAAAAGAGATTGAAAAAAAGCATATAATAATCAAGGGAGCTGAGCCGTTTTATGAAAAAATCGGATTTCTTCAATAGATTGCAGGAGGAAGGAAAACTTCAGCTTGTCCCGCCCAGCGAAGAGATTATGTATTATCTAAAAAATTCACTTGAAGGCATACTCAAAGAAAAAGCAAAGAAGGAATCCAAAAAGATAACAGATACTAAGACAGCTCCTCACATAGCTGATTTGCTTATTCTGGCAGGTCTTGCTGAACTAGGTTATACAAAATCGAGTGGCAATGGGAAAATTCAGGGCATAAGATCGAAGGCAGATCTTAAATGATATCATCTAATAAATTCACTGAAAAATCCCTTGTCGAGGATTACATCATTGAAAAACTCATCGATAATGGCTGGCGCTTCAGGCCTTCTGACGAGCCATCGATATCATGGAACAATGTCGATATTTCAGGACTTTATGGGATTGAAATGTATGGTAAAAAGCCATAATATTATGATAAAATGTGGTTAATGATAAGGGTGAAACTATGAAAAGCAAAGATGAAATCTTGAAAGTCCTGAAAAAAGAACTCCCCTCCCTCAAGGAAAAATTCAATGTAAAAAGCATCGGCATATTCGGCTCTTACTTAAGAGGAGAGCAAACTGAAACAAGCGACATCGATATGCTTGTTGAGTTTGAGGCGCCAGTGGGTTTCTTTAAGTTCATTGAGCTTGAGGATTACCTGAGCGAGAAACTTGGGGCAAAGGTTGATCTTGTAACTCCAGATGCTTTAAAGCCTCTTATAAAACCTCACATAATGCAGGAGGCTGTCTATGCCTAAAAAGAGAGATATCAATCTTTTTTTCGCGGATATACTCGAAGCCATAGACAAAATCAAGGAATATACACATGGCATGGGCTATGAGGAATTCATTCGGGATAAAAAGACACAAGACGCAGTGGTCAGGAACCTGGAAATAATAGGAGAAGCAGCCAAGAATATTCCAGATGATGTTAAGGAGAAATATCCTGAAGTCAACTGGAAAGCAATAACCGGCATGAGAGATAAGCTCATCCATGAATATTTTGGGGTAAGCAATCCTATAGTTTGGGAGACCATAGCAGGTGATATTCCAGCTTTTGAAGCTCAAATTAAAGAGATTTTGGAAACTGGAAAGAATACTGAGGTAAAGGGTACATTGAAATCGTTACGTCAAAAAGCTGAGGCTCTTGGTTTAACTGAAGAAGATGTAGAAAAAGAGATTAAAGCTCATAGAAGGAAAAATGAAATCAGAGGATTCGGGATGGGGACATTATGATACGCTTTGCGATTTGTATGATGAACTGGGAACAGCAATAAAAGAGGAGTGAAAATGACAGCAGGAAAAGATGAGGATTTATCTGATCTGATAAGAAGCCGGACTGAAATGGAGTGGGATAAGCTAAAGGCAAAAATCCCTGCAATGTCAACAAAAGAACTGGTCGAGCTGATGGTAGAACTCAAGCTCTACGTGAACAGAAATCTCGCCCTTGAGATCGCAAAAAGAGAGGATGCGGTCTTCTACCTCAGGAAAATGATACAGGATGGCATGCACTGGCGAAGCGATGGCCCCGGAGAGGGCTGGTCTCCCATCCATGCCATACATATACTTGCGCTTATAAAAAGCAGGGAAGCGCTTGAGCTTTTGTTAGATATAATCAGGTATCATGAGGATGATTTAAGCGATTGGCTGACAGAAAATGTATCAAGCCTGCTGGTTGCATTCGGAGAAGATGCTATAGAATCGCTCAAGGAATTCACTGAAGATGAAACTCTGGAATCCTTTGCAAGATCAACGGCAACAACTGCTCTCAAAGTATTAGCTAAGAAATTTCCACAGCATGAAAATGACATCAAGCTGCATTTAATAGAATTGCTGAAATCCACTGGAGACGACACATTCGCAGGTCTTGTTGCAGATGATCTTACTTCATTTCATGATCCTTCTGTAATACCTGAAATTCACAGGGCTTTTGAAATGGGGAGAATTGATGAGATGGTTATACGCGAGGAAGAAATAATTGATACAATAAATGGTGTTTATCATGATATCGATGAATCTGAATTTAAGAGGTATACAGAAGACCCTCTAAACCATTTCTCAAGGGAAGAAATTGAATACCTCCATAATCTTCATTACGCCAAACCCGAGAAGAAACACATCGAGCCTGCTGAAGCCAAACCCAAAAAGAAAAAGATCGGAAGAAACGAACCATGTCCCTGCGGCTCAGGGAAAAAATACAAGAAATGCTGCATGGGCAAGGAGAAGTCATAATATTTATGCCAAAGTTCACTGAAAAATCCCTTGTCGAAGATTATATCCTCGAAAAACTTACCAAAAAAGGCTGGCGCTTCGTGCCTGCTAACGAGCTTGAGCGAGAAAGCTTAAGCGAACCTTTGCTTCTCAACAATCTTGTCAGGGCAATAAAGAGGCTGAACGCAGAAAAAGGGATCGGGGATGAGGAATTAAAACATGTCCTGAATGAACTTAAACTTAAAGGCTCCGGGAATGAGGGACTGAAGCAAATCCTCAATTATCTCAAGTTCGGCGTACCTATAAAGTTTGAAAAAGATCGGATGGTGAAGTATGTCAGGCTCTTTGATTTTGATGACGTGGATAATAACGAGTTCATCGTAAGCAGGCAGGTGGTCTATCACGGCAGGGATGACATAAGGACGGACATAATGCTTTATGTCAACGGAATCCCCCTTGCAGAGATCGAATGCAAGAATCCCGCAAGCTTTTCTGAGAACTGGTTCGATGCATACAAACAAATAAAGGATTATGAAAAAACGGTCCCTGAACTTTACAAGTATGTCCAGATAGGCGTAGCTGCAGAGCAGACCGCCATGTATTTCCCTGTTGTCCCATGGCAGGAAGAGATTAAAGTTAATCAGTGGAAGGAAGAAGAAAAAGACCCGATTGATTCCACTATTGAGATGCTCTCAAAGGACATATTGCTGGATATAATTCGCAATTTCATGTTCTTCAGGGTGGAGATGGGAAATGCCACAAAGGTCATCGCAAGGTACATGCAGTACAGGGCAGCCAGAAAAATCGTGAACAGGGTATCTGCCAACCTGAGAGGAGAGGATGAAAAGAATAAAGGGCTGATATGGCACTGGCAGGGGTCGGGCAAAACGCTGACCATGATTTTTGCAGCACATAAACTCTATCATCTGAAGAGCCTTGAAAACCCCTCTATCTTTTTTATCGTGGACAGGATTGAACTGGAAGAGCAGCTCTACACGGAGTTTAACTCGCTTGATATCGTAAAGCCTGAAATCATCGGCTCCATCGACGAATTAAGAAAGGTTCTGAAACACGATGAGGGGAAAGGCAGGCGGGGCATAATGATAACACTGATACACAAATTCAGGGTTGAAGAACTGGGCGAATTGCAAAAAGAACTGGAAGAACTCTCAAAGCAAAAAGAAACAATCCTGACCAGAAAGAACGTGGTAGCATTCATCGATGAAGGACACAGGAGCCAGTACGGAACAATGGCCGGTCAGATGAAAAAAATCCTCAAATATGCCTTCTTCTTTTCCCTGACAGGAACACCCATCTCCAAAAGGGGAAAGGATACCTATCTGGAATTCAGCTATCCGCCGGAAGAGAAATATCTTGACAGGTACTTCATTACAGACTCAATCCGGGATGGTTTCACTGTAAAACTTGTCTATCAACCGAGGCTGGAGAAGGAAGTTCACCTGAAAAAAGATATGCTTGAAACATTTCTTGAATTAGAATTCGAAGAGCTGCCCGATGAAACAAGGGATAAAGTGGAAGAGGGAGTAAAGAAGCGGCTCAATGCCATAAACATGTTCCTTGAAAACCCCAAAAGGATTGAGTTGATTGCTAAAGATATCGCAGAGCACTTTAAAGAAAATGCTGACGGGACATTCAAAGCTATGGTGGTTGCAGCTAGCAGGAAAGCTTGCGCCTATTATAAATTATATCTTGATAAGTGGTTGCCGAAAGAATATTCAGAAGTCGTCATGACCTACAATGAAAAGCGCGACTCTCAGGTCATACAGAACAGGATCAGTGAGGCAAAGGCGCAATACGGCGAGAAGGAAATGGATGAGATACGCAAGGAAGTCATAGAGAAATTCAAGGAAGAAGAAAATCCAAAGATTCTGATCGTTACAGATATGTTACTGACAGGTTTTGATGCGCCCGTCCTTCAGACCATGTACCTTGATAAGCCGCTAAAGGAACACCGTCTTCTCCAGGCGATAGCAAGGACGAACAGGCCGTATAAAGGAATAAAAGAAGCCGGAGTAATATTAGACTATATAGGGATATTAAAAGAATTTAAGCGAGCTTTTGAGATATACAGCGAAGAGGAGATCAAAGGTGCGCTCTCCGGGATGGAAAGCCTGAGGGAGGACTTCAATATACTCCTTGATGGCTTACTTGCGCTCTTTTCTGCTATTCCTAAAGATAGCTATGACAGGCAAACCATGCTTAAAGCCATTGAAGTTCTCACAACAGATGAAGAGAACAGCAAGAGATTCCTGGAAGATTATAGAGAACTGAGGAAGATTTTTGAGCTTTTAGGGCCCGCTGAAATCAAAGTTGAACGATTCTCTGATTATAAATGGGTCTCGGGTATCTACACGTTTTATATGAATAGTGTTTTGCAAAATCAGCTTGGGCATGAGATGTATGTCCAGAGATACTTCGATAAGACCTTAAAGTATGTTCACAGGACAACTGAACTTGAAAATTTGCGCAAAGACCTGCCCGCAATAAGTTTCGATGAGAATTATCTCAAGGATCTGGAAGAAAAGGTTAAGGGCAAAGAAGAAAAGGCTGCAAGCATCGTATTTACATTGAATAGATTGGTTTTAGTAGAAAAACATAAAAATCCGGTTTATGAATCCCTGACCGAAAAAGTAGAGAGGATTTTGAAACTCTGGAAAGAAAAAACCAAGGATTTTGAAAAAATTTACTCCGAAGGGACAGAAGTATTTAAGAAAATTGAGAAACTCTCTAAAAGGCAAAAGGAATTTGGTTTTTCTGATATGGAATACTCCTTGCTCCTGAATTTAGAGAAAAACTTCGGCGAGGATAGCGAATTTATAAGAGATGTCAGGGAGCTCTCTGACAGATTACGAGACCATATTTTTAACAATTGGGCGGTACAGCAAACAGCAAGGAAAACTGTTGAAAGGGAAGTCCGCCGTTTCGTACGCAGGTATGTTAAAAGATATGGTTTGAAGATCGACGAGCTTGATAATTTATATCAAAATTTAATGGAAAATGTGGAAAACTATGGGAAACCAGGTTCGAATCAGTGATTCAACTATTAGCTATGAAGTAGTCTACCGGAATATAAAATATCCGAGATTAGAATTCAAAACAGGTGAATTACTCCTTGTTTTACCCAAAAACTATGAAAATCAAAGCAACATAATAGAAAAACATAAAAAATGGATACACAGGCGAAATGCCGAGATTGTAGCGGCATTAGAGGAAGCACGGAAAAAAAGGCTTGAACTAAAAAGAACTGATAAGGAATTCAAGCAGTTAATACAGTCCTTTGTTGAAAATATTTCTGAAGAATTAAAAATTAAAATTAATAATATCTATTACAGGAAAATGAAATCCAAATGGGGAAGCTGCAGTTCTAAAAAGAATCTTACAATCAATATTATTTTGAAATATTTACCTGAAGATATGGTGGAATATGTGATTTTTCATGAAATGGTCCATTTAATTGAAAGAAAACATAATGAATATTTCTGGAAAATTATATCGAATAAATTCGAAAATTATAGTGAAAAAGAAAAAAGCCTCTTTGAATATTGGTTTTTGATTCAGGAAGTAAATGAGATAAAACCAATGAGATAATCTAATGATGGCGAAGCCTTTGTGCTATACCTGCCTCACCTTCCGGTAGGCTTTATGCAGCAACCTTATAAAATTTGCCAGGAACCGCTCTTTCCTTTCTATCCTTCTTACAAAAATATTTTCTTCAGAAATGAGCCTCAGGCAAATTCGTCGATTTA
>NZ_FZMP01000219.1 GCF_900196725.1 Candidatus Methanoperedens nitratireducens
ATTAACATTACAATGATTCAATACTTCCAGGCATTTCATCCATCTTATATTTCCACTTAAAAATCACAGGCATTTCATTGATTTCATCAAGATACTGACCTATGCGTTCAATCAACTCATTTTTAGATGACACCCTTATTCCTCTTAACATACTTCTGGTCATTTTACTGAATAAACTCTCAATAATGTTCAGCCAGGAAGCATGTTTTGGAGTAAAAACAAACTGAAATCTTTGCGGGACAGTTTCGAGATATTTTTGGGTTTCTTTTGATGTATGCATTCTGAGATTATCAAGAATTACAACAATTTTTAATTTTTCAGGATAGTATGAATCCATTTCTTTCAAAAATTCAATGAATTCACTGCTCCGATGCTTTTCATGTATTTTGTAATGAATTATACCAGTCAATAAATCAATTCCAGCCAGTAATGAAAGGGTCCCAAATCTTTTATACTCGTAATCACGTGATACCGTTGAATATTCCCCTGCCACTGGCATTAAATCTGGATACTTATTACCTATTGCCTGTATTCCTGGTTTTTCATCGCATGAAACAATCGCTATATCGATATCGTTTCCTTCATTCTTCAATTTTTTTAATAATTCAACCTTCTTGTAGGTATGTAAGACAAGGACACTCTTTGATTCGAATTCGGGATCTACACGATGAATATATGAAGAAATTTTATGGGGTTTTATATTACTTGCTCCAAGAATTTTTGAAATTGTTCCGGAAGATATCTTTGACGCTTCGGGAAATCCCATTGCTACACAATTTTTTTGAATATATTTAGCCAGCAATTGATGTGTCCAGAGTTCATGCGGATATCCAAAATCCTTTGGTTTCATGCAAGCAATTGAAATAATCCAGGCACGGGCTTCTGCAGTGATGTCCCGTGGTTTTCCGCTTCTTGGAAGATCATCGATTGCTTCTTTGATCCCATATGCAAGAGCTTTCTTGATGCATCGAATGACTTTTTGACGATTTGTGCCTAATTTCTCTGCAATTTTGGAATCGTTTATCCCTTGATAAGTTAACAGCAAAATTTTTGCTCTTTCTATTTCTCTCATAGGTTTGGTGCGAGAAATGCTTAAAGAAGTAAGATATTCGATTTCCTTTTCGGTCAATTGTAATTTCGAGCGCGTGCTTAAAAATGGCATATTATTATATTAGCGCTCTTTAGTAATAAATGTTGTTATGTTATTTTGGAATTGTTATACTAGATTTCTTCGGAGGATAGCGAACGCATTTTAGATGTGCCTCTATCGGACCTTCCCAGCCTTTTAATTTATCTGGGTCCTCATCAATAAGCTTAAGAAGCTCATCCTCGTCTTTTGCTTCATATTTCTTTAGTTTCATAATATTCACTTAGCTTTATCATTATATATCTCTTTGTATTCAGAAGCAGGTCTTGCACTTAACACTTTAAGCCCGCTTTCTTACGGGATAGCAATAACCATTATCAGTCTTCCGAAAGCCTCCCCAATTACTTGATATCTTAGTTCTTTATTTACATATATCTTTCTTTTATAAATTTTACCTTTAAAAATTTGCTCGATTTCATAATCTTTCACCCTATGTTTAAAAGCATGCTCATGTATCTCTATTTCTAAGTTTTTCCAATTAACCATACCTTTGGCTCGTGGGGCTTAATTACATGCTCTATTTAAATTATTTTTGCAAAAGTGCGCCCTTGCTGATATTTTGAGTTTTACACAATCTATGCCACATTTTTGTACTATTCAATTTCACCCTTCTCAAACACCACAATTCCCGTTCTCAGCCCTTCAGCTTCCTTTTCCGTAAGCCCCCTGCGCATCGCATTAGTGGCAATAATGGCGCTATTGCCTATCGGGTCTTCGATTATAACAGTGATCTCAAAATCCCCCGCCTTTACTTTCTCGATTATACACAGGAGTTCCTGCGCGCGCTCAGTCTTATCCGGCTCGTCCCATCGCGTTACCATCTCAAGTATGTCCTCCACTCTATCGAGAACCCCTTCGACGTTCGAGACAAAGGATTCCGAGGCAGGTCCGGGCTCTATATCCACACCAAGCTCAGGTATCCTTACCGTACCGGAAGTTGAGCGAACGACCCGCGCATCCAGGTCATCTCTGCCGCTTATCTTTAATTCGTAATGCACAGGCTCGTGCTGTGCAAGGATAAGCGTGTCCGAGTACTTGAATCCGCAATCGCACAGGGAAGTGATATGCATCACCTCTCCAAAAAAAGGGATGTCGTCAGGGACCCAGAGCGTTACAAGCTCCTTACAGCACAGCGGACAGGTATTCCTGGTAACTGTCAGAGGGGCAGGGTATTCCGGGTTCACTTTAGCTTTTGCCTGTCGATACGTATGCTGCGCGGGGTCACAATGACCTGGTCTTCTTTTACCAGCGCAATATCACCATGTACATCGGTAACGACCTGTTTCAGGTCTTTGACCGCCCTGTCGAACAGCAGCTTGTCGTGTTTTGCAGGCGATACATCAATAATAACAACGTTTCCTTCATACACCTGTTTCTTCAGTTCAGGCAGTATATCAAGTCCTGTAAGCTCTGCCACGCGTATGAACATACTCGTCGGCTCATCCTTAAAACCTTCCTCGAATTCAGAAAGATCAAGTTCCTGATACTCCTCTACCTCAGATTTTGCCTTCTTCCCGCTTCCAATGAGCTTATCTAAAAATTTAGCCATGAATTCATCACCTGTCCTTTTTAATGTGTATTTCTATTTATAACTATGGTGGCCAATGAATTAATCAAATATAAGCGTCGGATGCATGCTGAAGCAAAGAAAAGTATAGTGTGGTTATTTATTGCTAAGGTTTCAATCCCTTATGGGTTTTCCAATGCGCTGCGATTCGATGAGAGTATCGGACTACCTGAATATCGAAGTGTTTCAATCCCTTATGGGTTTTCCAATGCGCTGCGATGGCATAGTAAAAATGCTTCTTTTGCCGTATAATCCTTTCCAAATCCTCAGAATTATGTGGTCATTTCAGAGACCTTATGCATACCCGTTATTTATATACGTTCAAGAAGAATGACCAGAAATCGATGGTTTATATAACATTTGATTTTTTCACTTGCGTTTGTTCGCCAAGTTCGGATATGTTATTAATGCATCTTTCGCATAAAGAATAAATCCGGATCTTATCATTGCTCTCAATAATGCTCTTCAACCTGTCTTCCAGTTCAATCCTCTCAATGCTATCAATCTCAAGCTCAAAAACACTGTACTGTTTCCAAGCGCCAAATTCCTGAAGTGTCCTGAAAACATGCCTTCGGATGCCGTCATCGCTAATATCGTAGGTGATTACAAGTCTCATTTAGGATACTCCAGTGGATAATACTCTTTCAGTTCGCCAGTAATGGCTTTTCGCAAAAGTATAGCCTGCATCCTGATGGCTTTTCTGCGATTGACAGTATATTCGAACTTGGGATGGTTGAACTCTTCCTTCATATACTCATCGTACTTTTCAAGATATTTCTTGAAAGCATCCTTTATCAGCCGATTATCCACCCCAAAATCATCATGTGTAATCTCACCGCGGTTCACAAGCCTGAGCACGAATGCATCAGCGAATATAGCCCTGAACTCCTCTATCAGATCAAGCGCCAGTGCCGGTCTCCCGTGTCTATCAGCATGCATTATACCGAGGAACGGGTCAAGGTTGTACTGGCGCAGTCCGCTCTGCACTTCGTTCTTTATCATCGTGTATGTCAGGGACATAAGCGCATTGATATGGTCTTGCGGCGGGCGCCTGGTGCGTTTTTCGAAAGTCCAGTCACCTACAAGGCACTCGTTGAGCAGGCTGAAATAGATATCTGAAGCCATCCCTTCAAAACCCATCAGATCATCGATGTTTTTGATATTCTTATCTTCGAGTACCCGCACCTCAATATCCAGCAGCTTGTCCGTGGATTTCACGCCTTTTCTTGAAAGGAGTATTCTTGAATTGTGTATCTTTGCCCGGATTATCCTTTTGGCGATGACAAGTTTTTCAGCATCGGTCTGAGCATACTGGCGCCGCCTTATCTCAGCGATAGTGTTCATCTCAGGCACAAAACTGCCGCGGTAGGCGCCGTTCTCTGTGAAATAATTGAGAACGATGCCGTGTTCATTTGCGCTTGCGACAAACGGCGTGGTGAAATTTACACCTCCGAAGACGTTGATGGTGTCCACTTTGCCAATCGGGAAAGAAGCAAGCTCCCCCTCGCCTTTCTTCGTTACCCTGATTCTCCCGCCGTCGATGCCAATGACGCTTCCCTGCGTGGTCACGAATATCACGCTGTCGTCGAATATGCCTTCGCTTTCTTTCATTTCATACACTCTCCAGTAATTTTGATTCAACAGGCAGGCAGTACTGCGATGTACTGCATTTTGTGCATTTTTTCGGATTGTCGGTGAAATCGGGAATGGAATCAAGCGACATGTTCCTTATTTTTTCCACCGTCTCGATCACCTTTTCACGGTGCCATCCTGTTATTGTGATGGCGTAGCGTTCGTTTGTGCCGAAAAGGTAGATGTAGCCCAGGCGCACGGGTTCTTCGAGATAATCTTCAAGGAGCATGCAGTAGGCGGCGAGCTGGATCTCGTCGTTGTCGAAATAGGAATCGCCATGTTTTCGCTCGATTGGGATCATGTCAGCCTTCCCCTCTATAATGTCGATCTTGCCATGCATGTGCATTTTTTCAGACTTAAGGTATATTTCGCGATACCAACCGCCTCTCCTGCTCTGGTTCTTATGTTTTGAGCGCCCGTCCGCGAGGTAGTAGTTCAATCCCTGCGTCTGGTAGAACATAAGGTAGTAGAGGCGGCGCGGGCAGTAGAGGTACTGATTGAGGTCGGAGACATTGACGAGGTAGAGGTCGTTATCAGTTATCATCCATAGCATCCTCTGATAGTGATATGACCTTTCTATTCCAGAGAATTATCTCATCTGGCAGTATTATGTGGTCAGGCTCGATTGAATAGTACAATGACCGAATACAAGCAAGGAGAAATCCTTGCTGTTTTTCAGGGAAAACATCAACTGCTTTTTTGGCGATAGTCTCTATTTTTTCATTAAATTGCTCTCTACGCTTTTGATAATCCATTAAATCTGGAAAATAGGGAAGTTTTATTGCACTTATGAATGGACCGGTTTCTTCACTTTCGACCTCTCTAATAATGAATCCCTCAGTTGTTCTTTCCACAACCGCAGAAACTCGATTCAAAACTGAAAGAAGATCATACATCGTTTGACGTATTTCGTGCCCCCGTGTGTAAATAACTGGATGTCTCAGGGATCTGCCGCGCAAACTTTTGCATGCATCTTTAATGTCATCAATGAGCAATTTTAATCTTTTCAAGTTCGGATTACTTAATCCACCGTTGTTGTATTTGTTCAGCAAAATAAAAAAATTAAGCCATAACTTATAGCTATATCCGGTATCGACTGCAAAATATGCTCTGAGGTCATCTTTTCGGTGTACATATTTCTCAATTGCGATTGCCTGTCTAAATGTGAATAATGTCCTTACACTTTTTGTTTGAATATTAAATTCACCTGTGATATACGACATCTTCTCTAAAAATGTATGATATGCCACAATTTCATCTGTAAATATTGGATTTGCTTCTTTTTTTGTATAAATGTAACAATTGGCAGGTTCATGTCGAGCAGCACGACCAAAACGCTGGACAAATGAATCGATACTGAAGCCATCTTCCATGAACAGCATTTTTATTGGGTAATCAAGTCCTACCTCACTTTTATTGGTTGAGACCAGAATAGGTTTTGTGAAATCCGGTATATCCCCAATCTGATTTGTATCATAACCGTTATCTTTCTCAGCATACTTGTATATTTCAGGATATTCCTTGAATAAACGAGTAAAAAACAAATTGCTATCCTTCACAGTATCAAAAATGAATAGAATTTGTGGACTTCCTGGTTTTAGTTCTCCAATTACTTTATGAAGCACATCCGCAATATCTTTAATATTCTCAAGGATTTTTCCCTGGTGAAATTCCACTTTCGTTTGATATCGAATAATTTCGCCTTCTTCCATAGAGCAAGGTGTGGCAAAGATATTCTCTATTATAGGAGCATGTCTCTCCTTTCCGATTCTGACAAGATTGAGAAGTTCGATTATTTCTTTTTTTGGAGTCGCGCTACTCAAAATCACTTTACAAGCACTCATATTTTGAAATAACGCAATCTGTGTAAGGATTCCGCTTAACTCAAATTCCCTATATGCATGAAATTCATCATAGATAACATACTCAAAAAGATGAAATGATTGCTCCAAATTCTCTTCAGGATTGACATACATACCCCCAATTATCGCTTGAAAAATATCTGGATTGGTTAATATAATATCATATCTCTTTATCAATCCATATAGTTCTTGGGCGCGCTCGTATCCTTTTTTGAGAGAATTTTTGATGAAATATATATCGGATTGAAACCCTTTTTTTTAAACCGTTCCATCTGGCTCTGAATTAGCGCATTGGTTGGATAGACGAGAAGTACCTTATTCCCTTCATGCAACAGATATTCAAAACAGAGTGTTTTTCCAGCACCTGTCGGAGCTATCAATTGAATAACATCTGCTTTATTATATTTCACGCAATCGATGAATTCTTTCTGGAAAAGACGCAATTTTCCCGAAGGAGTAAAATTATGTGTATCCTCCATCACTGGAAGATGAACCTCCCCGACGATCACCATGAGTTATCACCTTAATACCATTGGTATGAGATTCTCATTGACAAATTTGAAATCCACATCGAGAAAATGCTGTTTTCTGAAATCACTGCCTCGTGAAAACTTTCCTGATATTTTAATTATATCATGAAGATTTTTCTCACTTATCCCATAAACTTCTTTCAGCATATACATATTCAGGTGAACCTTTTCAGCAAGTTTTGTTTTTTTCAATCTCAATTCCCCACTTCTTCGTATCCCTAAATTTAACAAAATATCATCCGGCAGTGATTCTTTTGACCAGACTGTAAATTCAAATATACTCCCAGGAGCAAGTCCGATATACCGTCTTACTTTACTTATGCCTACTGGAGAATCCATACATCGAGGTTCAGATTTTTCGAATCTGCCCATATCTCCTTTTGGCTGAGATGTAACAGTAACTGTCAAACTTCGCTCGGATAGATATTCCGTGCTTTTGAAAGTCTCTTCTTTAAAACTGACATCGATTGGCTTCCCATCACTTATGAATAAACCGATATCGTTAAGTTCCTTATAATTATGGTTGGCAGCTTCTTCATCAATGAGCCTGTAATGTTTTTTTAATAATCCTAGGGAATAGGCAAATGAATATGTGAGTGCTGTGCTTCCTAATATTCGATCAGCGTTAATCAGAACCCCTTCTGAACTCGAATAAAAAAGGGGAGAATAGAGAGTTGCATTGTATGTTGTTATCTCCACATTTATCACCAATAATGTTCTTATTTCTTCAGAGGGTTGCTGTTATTAGGAACTTGTGTTGTTTTATCATCTGGTTTTTTATTAACAATTTCAAGTCCTTGTGCGCGCAAAATTTCAAGCACATTCTTGAGAACCAAGGATTGCTCTTTTTTTAAGCGACTTCCTACCTCAATTGAATCTAAAATCCATTGAGGAAACTCACTGCCTTCATCCAATTTAAAATCTTTAGCATGATATATTTTCCAATCAGCGCGTTTATGTTCCTCGATATAGGCTGAAATCGCTGCTTGAATAGCTGACCTTGATAATTCATTTTTTACATCTTTAATATGATCACAAATGAGTTCACCACAACTGAGACTGCTATCACTCTCGGAGGTAATCAAGCCAATAATTTCGTTTTTCATGTTTCTGCCAGTACGGGTTTCTCGCGCTCCATATCGTCCCGTGTTAAGGATGTTGTGGATCAGATACAGAAACATCTCTCTTGTACCAGCTTCAAGCGTAATGAAATGAACAAAATGTGTTCCAGGCTGCACTTTTACAGGATTGAACAGAGCTTCAGATTGACCCCCAGCTTCATCTCGCATCGTTCCACTTTCAAAGAGAGCATTATGTGTTTCCTTATTCATCAGGTCGTAAGGTTCTAAACTGTATGTATATCCCTCGATCACTCGGCTTTTTTGAGAAAAGGTGGCGCCTGAAACTGTGCCTGCAAGACCATATGTTAATAAATCGGCTGTCTGGGATTTCGGTAGGCTTGGAATTGGTTCATTGTATGTATATTCTGCTGAGATTATATTTTCTTTTTCATCAAGCTCGCGGCAGAGGTTCAATCCAGTTAATCTCTCCTTACTTACAAACTTCTCTCCATTCACCTGCGCGTGGATAGTGCTATTGAATTCCTGTGTTTCAGCGCGTTCAGAATCCGTGCTTCTAAAGAGAATAGGATCAGTAACAGTTCTTAAAACTACTAACGTTACTGTTGGTCTTGCTCTTCTATATATTTCATACTTTTCAGCAAATCCATCATCTGGTATGCTTTTCTTAAGTTCATTCCAATCCATTATTGATCACCTCATGTCTTAATAGCTAAAATATATTCAAATTCATACAAATCAGTCAATGGATTTCCCCATTGCGATATCTTCTTCACATTCCATAGTCCGTGCTTTTTAAGATATGCTACAATGCTCTGAATGTAGTCAAGACAATCTGCGGGAATATCTTTTCCTTTTTTAGGAGAATATTGCTCCCTTTCAACATCTTTCATGACTTCTGCTGCTGCAAATCGTATGGCTTCTTCTTCGGAATATTTCTGTGCCATAGATGACATCAGTGAATCAAGTGCTGTTCTGAATATTTTAACTCGTTTATAGGAACTGTTACCAAAGTGTTTTCCAAAAAGGATTTCCCCTTTTTTGGCTATTTCTTTCATTTCCAAATTCTCATCTCCTGACAATTTTTTCAAATAATCTCCATTTCTATTTACCCAGTTTGCGAAGTTTTCAACATTACTTTTCACAAAAGGAACTACATTTATTGGAATAAATTTTTGAACACGATGTAGTCCTTTCAATCCATCAAGTTGATTGATTAATTCTAATTGTTCTGTTTTTAATCCTGCATCCCTAAAATTACTGATCTGGTCAATCCCAATATTCTTTTCAAGTGTTGTTGGTTTTTCATTGTAAAAAACTTGATCATATGTTCTCATCAGAGTGTATGGACTGGTTGAAACGCATTTACATCCGCAATTAAGACAAGCTTTTATGGCAGTATGAATCGCCCTTGCCCGCCTTGTGCTTATACTTGAATTATCTTTTTTTGAACGAATAGCCATCGGCTCGATGTGGAATGGCGTATTGAAATCTCCAAGTGTAAAGTCTAAGCCAAGTTTTTCTGTTTTTGTTCCTTGTACATCAAAATCAACTTTGCTCATTTGTTCGTGGAATGGATCCACATTAATAAAAATCGAATCAAAATAGAAATAGAAAAAAATCAAAATGTCGATTTCTTTAAATTGTCTAACTTTTATAATATCATTTATTAATTGAAATTCTATCTGACAGGCTTCACAATAACGCTTATATTGGTCTATAAGTGAAGTACGTTTGGTAAAGCCACGTGTTTGTAAGAAGTGTTTTCCTGGTTTATATTCCATTTCAGCGATTGCACCACACATAAAGCAAACCTGTTTTTTACCATTTGGAAAAGTTTCAGCCACAATCCCTTTTGATGTTTCTTCATTATATGTGCAGATTAATTGGATTATCGAATCTAATAAAGACGATTCTGCTTCTAATTTAGATAAGATGGCATTTTTTACAGAATCATGCAATAATTTGAGAGGTTCAATGTAATTATTGTTATTTTGCACAAGTTCGTGAACAGTATATGGCTTGCATTTTTGCCCACCAACATCCTCTTTATCTGAAAAATTCTGGCGAATTTGTCCAATTTTATGCAATATCTCTTTTAAATTATCATCATTACAGAATTTTTCTAAATCTGGAAACTTTGTCCAATCAGAGCCTTTTTTATCACTATAAATAAAATACGTGATACATGCGAGAGATTCTTGAATTACTTTATCTTGTGGATATATTGTTTTTCCAAGAGCTGTTAATAGACCGGATTCTGTTTTCTTACGTACAGCTTCAACGTAAACTTCGAAACGTTCATTTTTATTGAGAGGAACCGAAAGAAGAGGTGCTAAATCAAATTTTCTATCCGTAAAATCGGGTTTAGCATGCATTTTTTCAATAAGTTCTGTAGTGATCAACAATTTTAATTTTGAGGGATCAATATTAATTCTATTTTTGATAAATATAGTATGCCTTGAGGAGATATTAATAGTGGAATACCACCGGACGTTACCAAAAACTTCTTTGCGTTTCGATATACAATTTGAGATAAAAGTTGCTGAGGCATTTCAGGTAACAAAAGAAGATGAACATCATGACCTTCATTTTTTAATCTTTTGTAAATCTCTTGCAAAGGATACTCTGATTTGCTTAAACTCGAAACTTTATCTCCCAATTTTATATAAGGCATGAGTCTGGCATATTTAGGTCTTGAGAACCTTGTTTCGTACTGCGCTTCATCAGATTCTTGTGCATGCTGGACAAGAAATGCAATCTCTTCAAGTTCATCCTCCCATTCAGGAAAATAAGTTTTGAGATTGAATGGGTCTGTTACAAAATAATCCTTTATCAATGCAACGTGATTTCCTGAAAAATCAGCATTTCTGGTTTCATTATAATATTTATTGGCATCATGGAGCGTCAGCGCCGTACAGAGTAATTTAATTTCATGTGGTTTTGGAAGCGCCTGTCCGGTCGAATAACGGTCATGGATATAAAGAATTGAACCTGTAAAAACTGCTGTAATAGTGTGTGCTGGGAAACTCAGCGCCCGCTGAAATTTTGCGTCTAATCGAGCGGAATTTTTGAATAGCGGCGCAACAACTGTTGAGACATAATCTGTGAGATATAATTTAATAGTTGTATATGCATCATCCTTTTCACTGATTATCTTTTCCAGATTCTCTTCTGAGAACTTTTCTAATGGATCTTCTATATTATTCATCTCTCCGCCTCCTCCACCCTCACTTCCACCCACCCGCACCCCCGGCTCACCCCGCTCCCCAGCCCGCTGTATTCCGCGAACTGCGCAAGGATGAGCGCCGCATTCCTGACAGATACAGGCGCATCCTTTGTGAACCAGTATGTGCAGCTTCCTGTAAAGCCCTGTTTGAAGATGGGGCGCGGATGCCCTTTGTTCCCGTCAAATACTGTGTTCACCATCACGGAATGAGTTCTATATGCCTTTGCATCTGGTTTTTCCACAAGATATCTCTCAATATCATCATCTGAGAGCGCAAGCCTCATCTCTTCAGGGCACACGCTATTCCACTTCGACTGGAGAGACCTGAAAACAGCCAGCCTGTGGGGGAACATCTCAGTTACCTCGCTGTTCCTGTACTGGATGCAGGTTGGACTTAAGAAGTCAAAAATGAGTTTCGGGCGGATACATCTTGATGCAGACTCAAGTATCTCTTCGAAGGTCTTTGTTGTGCTTGAAAAATCTTCGATCATGAGTTCTCCGCTTTCAAGGTCAAGATTTCGTCTGTCAAAGATGAGGGGCTTCACCATCGCCTGAAATATCTTTGTCTCAGCAGGGTCTGTCACGCCAATATGGAACATGTACCTCTCACCCGGCGCCACCCTCTTGAAGTTGGGGCGGTCGCTTCTGAAGAACCTGCCCTTCAGCCCGCTTAAATGGATTGAACTCCTGTATGAATCATGCACAAGGCTGCTTGCTTCATCATCTGCCTCTTTCATACACGAAAGGAGAGATGAGTACAGCCTGTACCCTTCACTTGTGGGAATATCGAATTCTGATAGGGGTCTTGTGGTGACCTTGATTTGCTGCACCATGCAGATTACCTATGAGACGCTTATATATAAAGTTTCCTAAATATTGAAATAGTTTCATAATTGTGCATATTTGATATTTTGATTGCACAAATTTGAAATATAAAACTTAATATGCAATAAATGCATACTTTAATTCGATGAAGACATATATTTCAACTATCGGATTCGATGTTTCCCAGATCATCTCTCTGATAGTCAAATACGGTATCGAGAAAGGTGACCGCTTCGTGCTCATACGACCTGAAGAAGAGAATGACAAAAGAGCTGAAAATACGCTGAATGAGATTCAGAAATTCACAAATCAGATACATCATGAGATAAAAATCGAGGTATTCCGTGTTCCTCATAATGATTTTGAAGGGTGTGTGATAAAACTGATGGAACTCATTAGTTCCTCAGAGGGTGAGGTCATAGCCAACATGTCAGGCGGTCCGCGCGAGGTTCTTGTTCCCTTTGTAGTTGCCTGCCTTGTGGATTCTCATAAAATAAAGAAGACGGTCTCCTTCAGCGATATAGACAGAATGGCTCGCGAGATATCGCTTCCCCGGATAACCTGCTTATTGGATGAAAAGACAAAGCGCATATTATCAGATATAGCAAAACATCAGCCCACAACCATCACCGGGATAGCAAAAAGGACAAAACTCTCGGAAAGCACGATCTCTCGATTCATAACAAGACTGGCAGATATGAATGCTGTTCTGATCGGTCAGAAAGGCAGGATAAAAAAGATTACTGTATCATTTACAGGTAATGTTTTATTGAGGAGCAGCTAATGCAATGGATTCTTGATGTGCATTTCAGGTATATATAAAACTTTTTTAAGTCATATGAGAGTAGTTTACTCATTTCTGTTCCAGATTCCACAACTCATCCCCGACGTAATGTATGGATTTGATAGCCTTGCCTTTTTTTCCTGGCATCTCATTGCCCGCCATAAGCGCCCTTCCGATCGCCAGAGCCTTGCCGTGTGCCTTCTCCACCACTATTACGAGATCACCCTCTTTTATCGAGGGATCGGCTTCCACTACCCCTGGACCCATCACATCAGCGCCGTTTATGATGAATTTCACGGCGCCGGAGTCAACTACAACCCTCCGGCGTATCGGGTTAAGTTTGAGTGCGCCCTTTACCGTGGGAAATACCTTTCCTTCGACTTTAAACAGCATCGGCTCACCTTCCACGAAGATGAAATCCCACTCATCCGTCGCAACATGTTCAAGCTTTTTATTTATAAAAGCCGATGCGTCCCCGAAAGCTTCTACAATATCGTTTATAAGGGCCTTCTCATCGGTCTTTCTTAATACATTCCGTGATTTTATTTTCATTGCCACCAATAGTTTTAAGTATTCTACTGACAACTTTGGTGCACTATTGTGTTAATGGTTTAATAACTTTATCAGGAGCGTTTTATGGGAAACAGACCCCTCGACATTCTAAACAATGCGTTAAACAAATCAGTGTTGGTACGGCTAAAAGGAGCCAGGGAATTCAGAGGAGAATTACAGGGATACGATATGCATATGAACCTTGTACTGGCAAATGCCGAGGAAATAAAAGAAAGTGAATCAAAGAAACTTGGAACAGTTGTGGTGCGCGGGGATAATATTGTATTCATTTCCCCTTAACAAGAGGTGATAATAAATGTCAAAAGGTACGCCTTCAATGGGTAAACACCAGCATAAAACACACGTTAAATGCAGGAGATGCGGACACGTATCATTCAATACCCATACAAAGATGTGTGCATCATGCGGGTTCGGTAAGACCGCACGCATGAGATCCTATAAATGGCAAGAAAAATGCGGATATTAAGGTGAGAACTGTTGCATGAAGAATGCGGTGTGGTCGGAGTCTCATTTAAAGATGAGGCACCCGCCGCGCTGTCTATCTATTATGCGCTTTATGCTCTTCAGCACAGGGGACAGGAATCCGCAGGCATAACGGTCCACGATGGAGCCCAGGTCAGGACTTTAAAAGGCATGGGACTGGTGCCCGAGATCTTTAATCGGCAGGATATCCAGAGGTTAAAAGGGCATGTGGGCATCGGGCATGTCCGATATTCGACAACAGGCAGCTCAAAGATCGAGAATTGCCAGCCGCTCCTTGTCAGCTTCAAAAGCGGTAATATAGCGATAGCCCATAACGGCAATCTTGTCAATTCAAAGGAACTGAGAACCGAGCTTGAAAAAGAAGGCAGGATATTCCTTTCCGATTCGGACACCGAGGTCATAGCCCATCTCCTGGTCAAAAAACTGATGAACTATGAACTGGAGGATGCTGTCCAGGAGTTGATGAAACTCCTCATCGGTTCTTATTCGCTCGTCATCCTGATAGATAACAGTCTTATTGTCGTTCGGGACCCCCTGGGCATCAAGCCCCTGTGTCTTGGACAGATAGATAATGGTTATGTTGTGACTTCAGAAAGCGCTGCCATCGATATTTTGAACGGACAGCTTATCCGTGATATAGCTCCGGGCGAGATGCTCATATTCAGCAACGGCAGCTATGAGAGCAAGCATCTTGTAAAATCCAGGAACCATGCCCACTGCGTGTTCGAATACATATATTTTGCCCGGCCTGATTCGGTCATAGACGGCGAGCTTGTTTATAATGTGAGGATGCGCATTGGCAAAACGCTTTTTGAGGAGCATCCGGCTAAAGCGGATATAGTTTCTCCTGTTCCCGACTCCGGGATAACATATGCAATAGGTTTCTCAAAAGAGTCAGCTATAGACTATATGGAAGGGCTGATGAAAAACCGCTACATAGGCAGGACGTTTATTATGCCGGGGCAGGACATGAGAGAGACCGCTGTACGTCTAAAGCTCAACACCATAAGACCGAACATCGAAGGCAAAAGTGTGGTGCTGGTGGATGACAGCATCGTGCGCGGGACGACTTCGAGACGTATAATTGACCTGATGCGCAAGTCCGGGGCAAGGGAAATCCACGTGCGGATCGCAAGCCCGCCCATCATCTCACCCTGCTACCTGGGTATTGATATGGCTACAAGGGAAGAGCTCGTAGCGGCACATAAAGCTGTAAAAGGCGTTGAGGCTGTGATAAACGCTGACTCGCTTGGATATATAAGCCTTGAGGGGCTGGTGAAGTCTATCGGGATTCCGCTTGATGACCTGTGCGTCGGATGCCTGACCGGTGAGTATCCGGTTGAAATCCCGGGCGAGAGGTGTACAAGGAGACAGTTGAAGCTGTCGGAGTTTTGAGATTTTTTATTAATACTATTGCAAAAATCAATATAATAGTGTCGTATAGTAATATTAAACAATTTGAAAATCTAATAAGAAAATCAGACAAGTTTATGCAATCATTTTCTGTAATGCCTAATATACAAAACTTAATACGCGATGCGAAATATTTAGAGCGGCAGGCAACAAAAATCAAGATATCCGTTGTTTACCAATCCTGAAAGACCCGTCTGGATGCCTTCCCGCGAGTACACCGAGCAGGACGCTGACGACGCCTTACAGAAAAGCAATAGCTATCTTAAAAGCTATTAAAATGTTTCATAAAGTTAATAGAAAACTAAAAATGAGGGAACTTATATTAAAAGACTGAGGCATAAGTATGGGCATAATAAAAAGACTGGGGATAAATTTCTCCTGGTTAAAAAAAATATTCAAAAAAAAGACTGCGAGAATTGGAATATACGGTCCTCCCAATGCGGGTAAGACCACACTGGCGAACAGGATCCTCCGTGACTGGACCGGCGACGCGATGGGTTCGGTATCCCATATACCCCATGAAACCCGGAGAGCGCGAAGGCGCGAGGATGTGACAATCCAATCCAATGGCTCTTCTGTGATGCTGGACATTATCGATACCCCGGGGCTTGCTACAAAGATAGATTTCCACGATTTCATGCAGTTCGGTCTATCCGAGGATGAATCGAAGAGACGCGCGAAAGAAGCCACAGAAGGTGTGATCGAGGCTGTGAAATGGCTGGATGAACTTGACGGCGTGATACTCGTTATGGACGCTACCGAAGACCCCTATACGCAGGTGAACGTAACGGTTATAGGTAATATGGAGGCGCGGAAGCTTCCGCTTTTGATAGCAGCTAATAAGATAGACCTGCCCAACTCCTCGCCTGCAAGGATACACAGTGCCTTCCCACAGCATCCCCTCGTACCAATATCTGCCCTTGAAGGACAGAACATAGATTTGCTGTATAAAGAAATCGCAGAACACTTCGGGTGATAATCATGAAAGGACCTGTAATAAAAGGAATTCAGTTGGACTTAATATCGGAAGATATGCTTGAGAGCATGACCTCAATGGAAAAGGTGCGTTTGATCCTTGACGAGGTAAGGAACGGGAAAATCCTTATACTTGAAAAAGGTCTTACCCCGAGCGAGCAGACAAAACTGATAGAGCTTACCATGACGGAGATAGCGCAGGATGATTTCGCGGGAATAGAGATAGAGAGTTATCCTGTAAAACAGAGCGATACTTTCTTTAACAAACTGCTCGGGAAATCCTCGCTCAAGACCAGGCTTACCGTTATCGGTCCTGCCGCGCAGCTAAAGACCATAAAAAAGGACAGGGACCTGATAAGTGCCCTTGTTTCACCGTAATTATGCCTCATAAATGCACAAAATGTGAAAATATATTCAGGGATGGCGCAGCTATCATATTGAACGGTTGCCCCAAATGCGGCTGGAACAAATTCCTCTATGTCAGGGATGAGAATACACCCCTGCCGGAAAAAACACAAATGCCTGCCGGTTCGATCCCGCCGGCTGCCTCTAAATTCATCAAGGAGGTCGATGAACTCCTGGGAAATAAACCTGTCCCGCCCCAGCCTGTTCCAAAAGAGCTGAAGGTTGAGACAAAGCCGGAGGAAGTGGGCGAGAGGGTGGAATCCGTAAGGATATTGTCCCCGGGCTCATATGAGCTGAACCTTGATTCGATCATGAAGCGGGACGAGATTGTAATGGCACTGAAGGAAGACGGCACCTATATCGTCCATTTGCCATCCATTTTCCAGAAAAAGAAACATCACGAGCGATAGTAGAAAGGAGGCGTTGAATTGATCAGGGAATATTCTTTAGCCCGGGGAGAATCGGTTGTATATATATACACCGTATCTATCGTCTCACCAAACTTTCGCGATTCATGGAAGTAATAATCCTTATCCAGCCATGAGATATTTTTTACTCTCAGGATAGCTTTATCCTGATCCATCTTAACTATCTCATAATCAAAATTCGAGAACATAAATTTTATTTTTGGCTCAAGGCTCTTGCTTCCAAGAAGGAGAATATACATTTTTGGCAGATTGTCCATATTGTAATTCACTGTGAACGTCGCATCAGTTTTATCAAACTTGATAGTGAGCGAGGATATATGCAGTGTTTGTCTCTCCTGTTTCCCATCTGAAAGGATCGCTGTAAGTAATAGCACTGTGAAAAGTACCAGTATTAAACCTTTCATATGTAGGACAATATACATTCTGTAAATATATCTTTTTGCTATACTTCCGGCTGTTAGTAAGCAAAGCAATGGTACGAAAACAAATAAATGCCTTTAGGACATTATCATATTGAGGAGTCGGCAGCAATTCATAAAATATAAATAATTAAATAAAACATTTTATAAACATGATAATACCGAAAATAGTGTTCTTAACCAAAGGGGTGGGCGTCCACAGAGATAAACTTGCCTCATTTGAGCTTGCGCTGCGGGATGCCGGTATAGAGAAATGCAACCTTGTGTCGGTATCAAGTATCCTGCCGCCGCAGTGCAAGATAATACCAAAGGATGAAGGATTAAAGCTCCTGAGCCCGGGCGGGATAACCTTCTGTGTATATGCAAGAAATGAAACGAACGAGCCGAACCGCCTGATCTCCGCTGCTATCGGGGTCGCTATACCCAAAGACACAGGTATTTACGGGTACTTATCCGAGCATCATTCGTTCGGTGAAGTTGGAAAAAAGGCTGGTGAATATGCAGAAGACCTTGCCGCGACCATGCTTGCAACGACCCTGGGCGTCGAATTCGATATAAATAAAGCCTGGGATGAGAGAAAACAGATATACAAAGCAAGCGGTCATATATTCAAGACGACGCACATCATCCAGTCTGCAGAAGGCAATAAAGACGGACTGTGGACGACAGTTTTTGCTGCTGCCGTCTTTGTCGAATATGCCTAATTCCGATTCCCCTGCCGGGGCTATGATTTTTTAGTAATGTTCATATCTATCTATGAACTACCGCTCTTAGCCGACTTTGCGGTGTTTAATCTTATCAATCCATTGAATATCTCATTTTTCAAAAAATCGAATTATAGACAATATAAAACTAAAATAAGTTTTTATAAACAAAAAATAAATTCAAAAACAGTCACTGGATTTATACAGGTGAAGCTATTCAAGCAATATCATTGCCCAGTACGTTTGTAATAAGGCAATAAAAAGGAGGAAAATAAAATATGAAAATAGGAGAAATAAACAAATGAGTAGAAACACAGTACTTGAATTATTTTTGATAATATCAGTAGCTCTGTTCTGGATGCCAGGGGCTTTGGCATCTCCGCAATATCTGGACGCTTACAATTCAACCTTTAGCACAAATACTAGCTGCGGCGTCTGCCATGTTGATCCTGCAAGTGGAGGACCACGCAATTCTTATGGGATGCAATTTGAGAACCAAACCAACCATGTCACAAATCCAGGTGCGGCATTAACATCAATAGGACCAGCCTACGTTATAACACCAGGGGCAACAACCGCTACTTCGATGGTAACAGTAACATCGACTGAGACTTCAACTGCTAACTCGACAGAGCCAATAACATCGACTGCGACCCCAATTGCCACAGAGCCCCCTTTAATTGCAACTCCTGAACCCATGGAAACTCAGATTCCTGTTGAAACTCCAATAATTACAACCCCGGTACCTACACCAGCTCCATCAACTCCAGGGTTCGGACTCGGTGTTTTCATAACCGGGTTACTGGCATGCTACTTCATATTGAAGCGGCGTAACAACAACTGAGGCAGGAAACCTGCCCTCTTTTTATTTTTGCGTGTACACCTATCAATATCTTCGCCATTCCGTTAGTAGGAATTATATGAATTCTGATATAGACCATATCGTAAGCCTGAAAAATTTAAAACTGATACGAACCCACACAACCGGAGTTCGTTGTGAGTTCGTATCAGTTCGTTGTTAATGGCTTAAATGCTGATAAATAACACATTGCTGATTTCTAACCTGAACCACCATTAACCTTATATATTGCGATTCTCTAATTTATTATTAGATACAGTAGTGTATCTTTAATGAGTCGAAGTGGAGGAAAATTATGGTATATTTACTTGCAATTGGTAAAGTTAAAGATTATTCTAAGTGGAAACCTATGTTCGATGAGTTCGCTAATAGCCGCAAAGAGTATGGTTCTAAAGGGGGACGCCTTTTCCGTATTGCTGATAAACCGAATGAGCTTGCAATTCTATATGAATGGGAAAGCATTGAAAAAGCGAGAAAATTCGCCCAGTCCGAGGATTTAAAAAAGTATTTTGAGCGGGCGGGTGTTATTGGTAAGCCTGAGTTCTACTACTTAGAAGAAGTTGAACAGTTATCCGCATAATTAACGGACACTGAACACACCGTGACGGACTATTAGTTACGTATAGATTAAAAGCCATCCATTATTTGCTTAGTTTACTCTTCAATAATAGTTTATTTTTGAATTATCAAAAGACTGCTATAGACGTTGAAAATAATGTTCAACTAATTACTATAGGACACTACCGATTTTTTTCGCAACTGCAGAAATCATATGCCGCGTATAGCTTTTACCGTTAAATCTCTTTTCTTTGCGGGATTCGGAAATCATGCATGAAAAGCCATTTAAAAGTTCTTCAAGTTCGGTTATATTGAAATAATGGTAAATAATGCCGTTTTTCCTTGAGAACGTATTGGGTTCGACCTCGCGCCCGCCGTATCTCATGTCCCCGTTCCCCATGACCTCTATGAACAGCAGACCGTCTTTTTTCAGGAGCCGTCTGAATTCGCTTATTGCAGATTTCCGCTCATTTAATAAGAGATGCTGGAGGACGCCGTAGCACCAGATAACATCAAAAGATTCATCGGAGAAGGGCATCTGGTAAACATTAGATGCCAGAAGCCCGATATCCAGGTCCAGGCTTGCACTTCTTTCACCTGTCATCTTCAGAGCGTTAAGCGACACATCGGCAGCAATTATATCAAAACCGCGCATACGTAAAGGCAGAGCGTACTTCCCGCCTCCGCATCCGGCATCCAGCAGGCGCCCTTTTTTCAAGTGAGGCGGGAGGAGATCGAGGGAATAGTATCCTCCTTTCCAACTTTTCGCCTCATTGTTCCATGCTTTGATGTGACCTGTCATATGAGATTTACTCATTTCGACTGGAACTATTATAATGTATGGGGACAATTATTATTTGATGCCTACAGCACTGACGATCGCAGGAGTGGACTCAGGCGGAGGCGCAGGCATAACAGCTGATATAAAGACTTTTGCTGCGCTGGGGGTCCACGGGACTTGTGTAATAACCGCATGTACAGCCCAGAATACGAGAGAAGTCAAGGATATTTTTGATATTCCTGCCGAGTTTGTTGAGAGACAGTTCGATGTCGTGATGAGCGATATCAGGGTAGATTGCGCCAAGACCGGGATGCTCTCATCGCCCGAAATTGTCAGAACGGTTGCAAGGCTGATACGAAAACAAAACATTCCTCTTGTCGTTGATCCGGTGATGGCGGCGGGGTCAGGAGGAAAACTCCTGCAGGATGAGGCTGTTGACGTTATGATAGATGAACTCCTGCCTCTTGCAACGATACTGACACCAAATATTTTCGAGGCGGAACGGTTGTCGGGCGTTAAAGTTCGCGATATGAACGACGCAAAGATAGCTGCTGCGAAGATCAGTGATCTCGGGGCAAAAGCAGTTATTGTAACAGGCGGGCATCTTGACGGAACAGATGTGTTTTATTCTAATGGGGAGTTCACGTATATCCTGGGGGAATTGATAGCTGGCGGCACGCATGGGACCGGATGCACTCATTCTGCGGCAATAACAGCGGAGCTTGCTAAAGGAACTCCTCTTGTTGAAGCAGCAAAGAGAGCCAAGAAATTCGTTGAGAATGCGATACTTACGAGCGTAAAGATAGGCAGAGGAGCCGCACCTGTGAACCAGCTCGGGCATACGCTTGCAGAAGCACGGAGGTACGGAGTCTTAAAGACCGTGGAGGAAGCCGTAGAGCTGATCGAAAGTAACATGGACTTCTCTGAACTCATCCCCGAGGTGGGATGCAATGTTGCCATGGGAATACCTAATGCCGCTCTTATTTCTGATGTTGCCGCCGTTTCAGGAAGGATCGTAAAATTAAAAGGTACGCCTCATGCGGTGGGTTGCGTCGAGTTCGGCGCAAGCAGCCATGTCGCAAGAGTAGTGCTCACGGCGATGCAGACCGATAGTTCCGTGAGAGCTGCGATGAATATACGATATTCCGAGGAGGCGCTTGTAGCCTGCAAGGAAATAGGGCTTAAAGTGGCATCATTTATACGGGACGAAGAGCCGCAGGGGGTTTCTACGATGGAATGGGGCGTGGGTGATGCGATACAGAGATCCGGAAGGGTCCCTGATGTTATCTTTGACACAGGCGACATCGGAAAAGAGGCTATGATACGGCTTCTTGGGACGGATGCCGTCGAGGTCGTGAAACAGGCGTTTGCAATATTGAGCGCAATGATGAGATGAACTCGCTGATTTTATGATGAGGATCTTGAGTACTGAGCGCTTATACAGTACTTCCTAAAACTCCCAACATCTACAGCCACATCCAATGGAATTTCCTGCTAAACTCAAAAGATACTCTCCGCCATATTCTCCCTATGGAACTTTTAAGTCGCCACTCAACGAATTTTACATATAGATATGGCACTATCAAAAAGAATGCCAACACTATGATTAACTTCACCCATATCATCGCAGGCGGCTCCGGGAAAAACTCCGGATACAGGTTCCTGACTAACTCTATATTGGGTGACATTAAAAGAGTATTTGTTTTTGAACTTAAGTAGTTTTGCATCCCCTGGTTAACAGCCAAAAGCATCCAGCAACATCTTAACAGAACCTGTACGATGCATGTATATAGCGTTCACTAAATTAGGGAGCGGCTCTCTTTCTGACCAGGAACACAATCAGCAGGACGATCGCCGCGTATTCGAATCCCGGTGATTCCGGTGTTCCGGCGGGAACCGGAGCCGTCGTGGCTGTGGTCCCGGCTGTTCTTGCCGGCGTATGTTCTTTGGAAGAAGCATATGCGTACACGATCCCATTATGGGTTGCAGCATACAGCATATTTCCGGAGATGGCTGGGGATGTTACATAATCGCCGTCCTTTCCTCCGGTTGAGTTGCTCCAGAGGAGTTGTCCTGTATTTGCATCAATGCCATATATCACATTGTTCGCTGACCCGAAATAAACGACACCATTTGAAATGGCAGCCGACGAGGTAACAAAGCCTGAGGTAGGGAACTTCCATTTCAGTTTCCCTGTTGCGGAGTCGATAGCATAAAAATTAGAGTCCTTTGAACCGACGTATACTGTGCCGTCCTTTACAGAAGGTGACGGCTCGATATTATTTCCTGTAGAATACTTCCATTTCAGAATGCCTTTATCCGATGTCAGGGCATAGATCACCCCATTGTTCGAACCGATAAAGACAATTCCATTTTCAATCGCTGGCGAGGATTTGATCTCCGTTCCGGTATCGTAACGCCATTTCTCTTTCCCGTTCACTGCATCAAAAGCGATGAGAACACCATTCCTATTACCAACATAAACGGTTCCTCCTGAAACAGCAGGAGAAGAATCAATGCTGCTGGCTGTGGCTTTCGACCACGAAGTTTCTCCGGTCAGGATATTGATCGCATAAAAGTTAGCATCTTTGGAACCCACATAAGCCAGGTTATCAACTACAGCCGGAGAAGACAGATACCCGTCTAAAGATTGTGTGTATGTCCATCTTACGCTGCCGTTTTTTGCATTGATGGCGTAGAACCGTTTATCATTCGGTCCAACGTACAATACTCCATCTACGACCGCAGGAACTGCTCTGACAAAACCGTTGGTCTGGTATTTCCATATCTCTTTTCCGGATACGGCATCAATCGCATGTATCCCATAGCTTGAACCAATATATAAAATGCCGTTCACAACAACCGGAGATGAATCAGTACTATATCCGATATTTGAAGACCATTTCAGGGTGAGCGGAGGATTGACCGTATCTATGGTAAATCCCGAATGTGATGCATCTTTCTTAAACATGTTCCAGTCCGAAGCAAGCGCCGGTGTAACCAGCATGACCATTAACAGTAGATAGATAACCGCTCTCATTTATGTCCTCCTGAACTTTACATAGCATTTTGATTTATAAAGTTAACTGTATATGTTGTGTCCGTTTATTTAGAGCCGTCAAGGATTGTTAGAAGGGACTAATAATTACTATCAGTAATAAAACTTTTCACAGTTTTACATTCAAAGCTTTGTTATGCCTTATTTTCCTCAAAATTGATCCGGTAACTTATAATTAAAAAGATATTTATACTTAGCAAGTTATGTCTATATTTAACTGAGCCGCCATAAGGCAAGCGGCATTTCCACAGAGGTCGAAGTATGGAAGCAAGGGTATCCGGAAAAATGAAAAAATCCGCAATAGAAGTAGTTGTTGCGATACTTGTTTTAACTGCAACCGTATCAATGAGCGGGTGCATCCAGGATAAGCCGGCTACCGCAGCGCCGGATGACCAAAAACTGGTAACCTCGGCACCGACTGGAAATATCCCGGTAACAACGATAGAGAAAGTCTCCAATGAACTGGATATACTCAACTCGAAGGGATGGAACAGACTTGCAGTTCAGTTAAACCGACCCAGGACAACCACTTTGTTATGGTATCACTTGAAAAAGACCATTGGATTCGAACCGAAGATAGTTTTCGGAAATCCAAATAAACTCAATACCTCTATCGCAATCCCGGTCAAACAGGGAGGAAACAGCACACTTCCGAAAATCAGAATTAAAGGTGTCGATTATTACATTATTGACCCGATGACGCCATCTATTATAAACGAATTCAATTACGGTTACATGTACGACGACCCGGGAAGCGTCGCCCCGGGATTCTTTAATGATTTCAGGCTCAACACCGGTGATATCGGCATTGTTGAGCAGTGGATGAAGGAAACAGGTGTAAATGTCTATGACACTGATTTTCCGATCAAATAACACATGATATAATAGAAGGAACCGCTACAATAAACCAAGCTCCCTCAGCTTCTCCTCAGCCGGCACACCTTCATCACTCCAGCCCCTGAAATGATAGTATTCGTCCAGCGCCTTTTCAAACTCTGCCCTGTTAATCCCGCCTCCCCCGAAGAACCTCTCCGGAAGCGTATCATCCTTTCGCGTAAATCCTGCCCCGATATTGAACAATCTCTCAAGGTTCCATATCCTTTCCCCGCATTTCAAAAATTCCTCTACCGAATAATCCATACCTGTTGCAGAGCTCAGCATGTTCACGAACTCTTTATCCGACATCGTAAACGATGCGAACGTACACAGCACCGATGAATCAAGAGCAGCCTTTTCATTCTGGAAAATCTGCACAAGCTCTGCTTTTCCTGAAAATGTATGGGGATCGACCTTCATGGGTTTTCCGAAGATTTCCGGCGCAATCATATAGGCGCGCAGATGGCATCCTCCGCGGTTCGATGTGGCGAAAGCCAGAGCCATCCCCAGAACACCGCGCGGGTCATATCCGGGAAACTCAAGCCCTTTGGACTGCATCGCAACATCTTTCCCGTGTGATTTTGCAAGAGCCTTCGAGCCCCTGCCCAGTTCCTTTCCAATGCCCTCACTCTCACCTATCTTTTTAACAAGCGCAAGTAACTCATCGATATCCTCACCCATTATTTCAGCATAAGCCGCGAGCGTAGAGCCTGAGGAGATGGTATCAATGCCGTAATCGTTACAGAGGCGGTTTACCCTGATGATCGTATCCATGTCAGCATTGTTGCTGTCGGGACCGTAAGCCCACAGTGTCTCGTATTCAGGAACCTCGTGATTCTCGAACATCCCGCTCTTTATGATATGTTTGCATGCGATAATGCAGTTATAACAGGCGTGAGACTTAATATCGTAATTTTCTTTGATAAATTCGCCTGAAACTCTATCTGCGCGGTCAAACCCCCTCTGGCGGAAATTCTTTACAGGCAGGATTTTCGTATAGTTCATCAGGTTCAAAGCCGAAGACGTTCCATACGTACTCAATCCTTTTGAAGCTGCAGGTCCCTCTTTTATAAGATGCAGCGCCTCACGGCACGCTTTTTTAAAACTCTCTTCATCAGCGATCGCAGGCTTTTTATCTCCTTTTACCACTATTGCCTTAAGCTTCTTTGAACCCATGACTGCACCCATACCCCCGCGCCCGCAGGCATGGAAATAATCGTTCATGACGCTGGCGATCGGGACAAGCCGTTCTCCTGCGCGCCCGATGCAAGCCACGCGTCCTTTTGATGAGAGTTTATCCGTACATGACCTGACGTTCTCTCCCCACAATCCGTTTGCAGGGTGAATCTCAATGTCATCATTCTGTATAGAGATATAAACAGGTTGCTCTGCCAAGCCCTTTATTATGAGCGCATCAATCCCCGCGAACTTTAATTCTTTCCCGAAAAACCCGCCGCTGCTTGAATCGAATATCGTGCTTGTAAGCGGGGATTTTGATACAATCGCGTGCCTGCCCGACATCGGGGCTGCCGTCCCTGTAAGAGGACCGGTTGCAAAGATGATTATGTTTTCCGGGCTCAGTGGGTCGATATTCGGGTTTATGGCATCATAATAAAGCTTTACACCCAGCCCCCTTCCACCGATAAAGGCATGAAGGGAACTGGTGTCGCTTTCGTTTTTAGCGATTCTATTGTCTGATAAATCTATTGTTACGATTTTTCCTGTCCAGCCGTGCATATGGGTTTTACAATAGGAGGTTAGTATATTAAAGTTATGGTAGAATCGCTTCTTTGTCAACAGCCGGAGGCATCAGCCCTCAGTTCCTCCATGACCCTTAATACCGAATCAACGTCAGTCATCCTGTTTATCTTCACTCGCACGGGTTTTACATTTTTCATGCCTTTTGTGAACCACTGGGCTTTTACGACTATATCCCTGAACCCCAGCAGTCCATATTTACGGCACAGCCCCGCATATTCAAAAAAATCATCCAGCCGTTCACCCGGCGTCTGGGGAGGCAATAATTCCCCTGTATCCAGATAATGTCCAAGCCTCCTGAAAATATGCGGATTGCCCATCGCAGCCCTGCCTATCATAAGCCCGTCGCACTGTGTATATTCAAGCACGTACTTCGCGGTTTTTTCATCCTTGATATCTCCGTTGGCAATCACTGGAATGGATAGCTCTCTCTTGATATTCTTAATAAATTCATAGCTGGACTTTCCGGAATACTGCTGCTTCTGGGTTCGTCCGTGAACGATAAGCGCATCAGCGCCTGCTTTTTCAATCAACCGCGCGAGTTCCAGCGTTTCCTCCAGGCTATTCAGGATTCTCATTTTTGCGGTGACAGGGACTTCAAGAGAACCGGAAAGCGCCTCTACTATTTCCACGACTGTTCCCGGCTTCTTTAAAAGCGCTGCACCGCACTCGTTTTTGATCACGCTCTGGGCCGGGCAGCCAAGGTTTATATCTATGAGCTCAGGTCTGAATATTTTAGTTACGATACGAGCCGAACGTACTATCGAATCCGCTTTTGCGCCCAACAACTGGATTCCCAGGGGCCTCTCTTCGTCGCATGTGAAACCTCTTGCTATGCTCGTTTCGTTTTGCCGCAGGATAGCTTCAGAGAAGGTCATCTCAGAATAAACAAGCGCCACCCCGTATTTCTTGCACAGCAGCCTGAATGGCAGGTTTGTCACAAGGGACATGGGGGCAAGAATAAGAGTTCCATTTAGCATTAATTTTCCAATATTCATACATTTTCCGTAAGTAAACTTCTGGTTTTAAATCTTTACCGTACCATGAATCTAGCTCCTGAAAGAAAGAGAGAAGCAAAAATTAAAATAACATTGAGAATTGATATATGGATACAATGGAAAAAATTGCAGGAATTATAGAGAGAATGCTATTACCCAGACTGAGTGAGCTTAGTGGAAAAATGGACAGTATGAACGCAAGGATAGACTCCCTTGAATCTAACATGAATACTAAATTTGAGAGTGTGAACACTCAGTTCAAAGGAGTTGACATTAAAATCCAGAGCTTAGATGACAAAATCACAAGCCTGCGAAATGAAACAATGACAAGATTCGATTCTCTGGATGAGAAGCTATCAGTACTTGAAAAGAAGTTGGCAACAGCCTGATAATGAGAAAGGTAGGTAAAAGGCGGGTAAAGTAACTACCGCCGATTCCACCCACAATCTAAGTTCTTTTAAAAAATCATGATTTGATACAGATTTATATGAGCCTAATTATTTTATTGGGTTACCCGAAAACTATATAGGTACACAAAATCTTATGGTTAGGCATACCTAATCAAAGAAGGGGAAAACATGTTAGCAAGCTTTTTAATAACATTCAGGGAAGCTCTTGAAGCAGCCCTGATAATTGGAATAATCGCAGCCTATCTGGCTAAGATAGGGCGCAAAGACCTGTACCGCTACCTCTATATTGGAATCATCGGTGCATTGTTCGCAAGTACGGGTGTGGCTCTCGCGTTTAAGTTGATATATGGCGAGCTTGAGGGCACGGCAGAAGAACTGTTCGAAGGTATCGCTGCTCTTACCGCCTCTGCCGTCCTCACGTACATGATTTTCTGGATGGCATCGAACTCAAAGAAGATAAAAGGGGATCTCCAGGAAAAGATCGATGTTTCCATATCAGAAGGTCAGATGCTGGGGATTGCAGCACTTTCGTTTATATCCGTGTTCAGGGAAGGGGTGGAAACCGTACTTTTCCTTGGTACGCTGGCGATAACCTCTCCGCTGGACACGCTGCTCGGTTTTATACTTGGGGTCGCTACCGTGGTGTTACTATCGTTCGCTATGTTCAAAGGGATACACCGCCTCGATGTGGGCAGGTTCTTCAAATACACAAGTATATTATTGGTACTGTTCTCAGCCGGTTTAATAGCAACAGGCGTACATGAACTCAACGAAGCTGGCATCATACCTCCGGTAGTTGAGCATGTATGGGACCTGAACCCGCCGGTTAATACCGATGGCACATATCCTGCGCTTCATGAGAATGGCATTATCGGCAGCAGCTTGAAATCCCTTGCAGGCTACAATGCCAACCCCTCGCTGACCGAGGTCATCGCCTATATCGGTTACTGGCTGGTTATAGGATTATTCGTATACAGGACTTACAGAGTAACAGCGGCATCAAAAGTCGGGGAGGTGAAATCTTATGGAAGCTGATACCCCAAGAACTGAAGAGTATCTTGAATCAATTTATAAACTCCAGCAGGAGCATCGACCTGTAAGTACATCCAGCCTCGCGGAGCACTTGAAACTCTCTGCCCCGTCTGTTTCCGAAATGGTAAAAAAACTTGAGGGTAAAGGTCTGCTTTCGCATACGGAAAAAGGGGTATGCCTGACAGAAGAAGGCAAATCCCTGGCTAAAAAGGTCATAAGAAGGCACCGCCTTTCCGAGCGCCTGCTTACCGATATCCTGGGCTTCAAATGGGACGAGGTGCATGAAGAGGCGTGCAGGCTTGAGCACGCGATAAGCCCGGAGATGGAAGATCGCATCGCAGAAAGCCTCGGGAACCCCATGACCTGTCCTCACGGGCATCCCATCCCGGATAAAGATGGCGTACTGGTCAAAGAAAGGGTAAGGCCGCTTTCAGAATTAAAAGCCTCAGGCAAGGGGATCATCGTGAATGTGTTCGAAGAAGACCCCGGTATGCTTAAGTATCTCGCATCCCTCGGATTGATCCCAGGGGTTTGCGTGAGAGTGGAAGAAGTGGCGCCCTTCGGAGGGCCGCTCATCGTATGTGTTTCCGGCTCGCGATATGCTCTTGGAAGGGAGGTCGCCTCGAAGATAAAGATAAAATGACGTTTTCATGCCACGGGGCTCTCAAGGATATAAAGGGAAATACTGATTTCACCTTCGTACTTGCAGGCAATCCTAACGTGGGGAAGTCCAGTATATTCAACCGGCTGACCGGTATGGGTGTTGTAACAGCCAATTATCCCGGCAAAACGGTTGAACTGAATATGGCGACAACTACTTTTAAAGACCTGCGGATAGGCATAATCGACCTGCCTGGGAGTTATGCGCTCGGTGCAGTATCAGAAGACCAGTGGGTTGCACGAAGGGCTGTGCTTGATAGCAACCCTGATGCTGCAATAATGATCCTTGACGCCACCAACCTTGCAAGGAACCTGTACATGACGCTACAGTTCATAGACCTGCGCATCCCTCTTGTTGTTGCTCTTAACCTGATAGACGAGGCAGAGAAAAGGAATATTATAATCGATGCACCGGAACTATCAAGGCTTCTCGGCGTCCCTGTGGTGCCGACCATCGCCACAACAGGTCAGGGTCTTGATGAACTGATACAAAAGGCTATAGATGTTGCAGGAAATAAATCTGAAATCAGATACAACCTGAAATATGGAATTGATATTGAAACGGATATAAAGAAAGTCGAAGAGATGCTTTCGCCGTATGATTTCGGAATTAACCCCAGGGCACTGGCAATACTTCTGCTTGAAGAAGATACCGAGTTCATAGAACTTGTAAATAAAAAAACAAATGGCAGCTCCATTCTTGCAGAAGTAAAAAAGATAAGCAGGGATATAGAGAAAAAACACGGTGAGAAAACGCCGATGCGCATCGCCCGTGAAAGGCACGGACTTGCCGGCAGCATTGCCTCGCAGGTGCAGAGCGATGCGGCACCGGTAACATCCGATAAGCTCTGGGACTATACAACTTCGCCACTGACAGGCATTCCTTTGCTTATCGGCGTCCTTGGTGTTATTTTCGCTTTCCTGTTCTATGGCGGGAACATCCTCTCAACAGCATTCAGCGACCTCTGGGCATCCTACATATCGCCGCTGATCGACGGGGCGATATTCTATTTTTTCGGCACAGGACATATCGGCAAAACGCTGGTGTGGGGTTTTGATGCCGGAATACTGGCAGCGCTTGCTGTCGGTATCCCGTACGTGCTGACCTTCTACTTCATGCTGGCTTTTCTTGAGGATTCAGGATACCTGAACTCTGTGGCGTTCCTGACAGACAGGCTGATGCACAAGTTCGGGCTTCACGGGCGCGCTATCATCCCGCTCGTGGCGGGCGCAGGATGCAATGTGCCCGCGATTATCGGTACGCGGGTCCTTACGACAATGCGCGAGCGGACAATAGCCAGTACGCTGATAACGCTCATACCATGCAGCGCACGCACTGCTGTTATCCTGGGCGCAGTCTCTTTGTTCGTCGGCTGGAAACCTGCTGTCGCAATTTACATAATCGTGCTGGCTCTTGTATTCCTGGTTGGCATCGGGCTGAACCACGTCATGCCGGGCACCTCTACAGGGCTTGTTATGGAGATGTTCCCGTTCAGGGCACCCCTCATGTCGAATATCATAAAGAAGACCTGGTACAGGTTCAAGGATTTCGTGTTCGTGGCTTTCCCGATTGTGCTTATAGGTTCTCTCGTTCTGGGCGCCCTGTACGAAACAGGCTACCTGTGGAAGCTCTCCTCGCCTCTTTCACCAGTGGTTGAAGGTTGGCTTGGGCTTCCCGCAGTCGCTGGGCTTACGCTTATATTCGCGGTGCTCCGGAAAGAGCTGGCGCTCCAGTTACTTGTGACGCTTGCGATAGTGGCTTATGGGGGCGGTGCAGAGAACCTGCTGCTGTTCATGACACCTGCGCAGTTGTTCGTCTACGCACTTGTGAACACTATATACATCCCGTGTGTGGCTACCATAGCAGTGCTTGGCAGGGAGCTTGGATGGAAGCGCGCGGGCGGCATCATGGCATTCACCATCACTCTTGCGATAATCGTCGGCGGGATTGCTTACAGGGTTATAGGATACTTCGGGTTACTATGATGACACAATGTCCTCTCTGCGGAGCAAGGTTTGATACAAAAGATGCGGATATGAGTTTCCCAGCACTGTTAAAAAGCCGTAAAGTATATATCGTCAGTTGACGTAGCCATGGATAGGCAAAAGCCGTCATATAGTTTCCTCCTATATCCCGTCAACGATACTATTCTTTTCCGGCTTTTGCCACATCCTAAATAACCGGAAATTTTGAATAAGCTTTAATATACACTTCACCATTACGGGATGGATTTAAGATGAATATCATTTTACTCGGCCCCCCGGGGGCCGGAAAAGGCACGCAGGCTAAGAAAATCGCGGAGCATTATTCACTGCCCCATATATCTACAGGCGATATACTGCGCGAGAATATAAGTAACAATACATCTCTCGGTGTAAAGGCCAAATCCTATATGGCAAAAGGAGAACTTGTCCCGGATGAGCTTTTAATAACTATCATAAGAGACAGGCTTTCAAAACCCGATTGTTCAAAAGGGTTCCTGCTGGATGGGTACCCCAGGACAGTACCGCAGGCAGATGCACTCCAGATGATCCTTACAGAATCAAATAAAAAACTGGATATAGTGCTGAATATCGACGTTGATGACGAGGAATTGATCAAACGCCTGTCCGGACGCAGGGTTTGTGCATCATGCGGCATGAGCTATCACATGATATTCAATCCTCCTAAGGAGGATGAGATATGCGACAAATGCAAAGGGAAATTATACCAGCGCGAGGATGATAAGCCTGAGGCGATAAGGAACAGGTTGATGGTGTATAAGAAACAAACACAGCCCCTTATAGAGTATTATACCAGAAAAGGCCTTCTTAGGATGGTAGACGGAGGAAAGGACATCCCGGAGATATTTGAAGATATTAAAAAAATACTGGAGAATTATGATTAAAAAAGCTTTAAGCAAAATAGTATTGTACTTCGGGGTATTCCTCCTGCTCAGTATCATGCTATTCCCCGATTTAAGAGATGTCATAGGCAGAGTCGTGGGGGTTCTATTAGATCCTCTCCTGTCGCTTCTTCCGATCCATATAATAATATTCATTCTTGCAGCTATAACAGGGCTTTATGCCTCGCTCATCCAGAAATATACTATGGACTGGGATCTGATGAGGCGCGTTCAGGAGAGAATGAAGATGATACAGCAGGAGTTCAGGCAGGCGCAGTTGACCAACAACGCCAGAAGATGAAAAAACTGCAGGCGCAACAGGCGGAAATGATGACGGACCAGATGGAAATGTTCAAGCAGCAGTTCAAACCGATGCTGTATATAAGCGTCATCTCGATCCCGCTGTTCTACTGGGTGTACCTTGTTATAAGCCAGCATCCGGACGCTGTGATGGTTTTTCCTTTCTGGGGAGAACAAAAATTGGATACATATATAATCGGACCTTTCCAGCACTGGCTGTTCTGGTACTTCATATGTTCGATCCCGGTAAGCCAGGTGACAAGGAAGGCTCTGAATATAGGCGGTATGTAATTGATAATAACGATAAGCGGCCCCCCCGGCAGCGGCAAGAGCACATTATCCCGTATATTATCCGTGAAGCTCGGCATGGAGCATATTTCCATGGGAGATATTTTCAGGAAATGCGCAGAAGACCGCTGCATGTGTCTTGCTGAATACGGTTTACTCGCAAAACAAAACAGTGATATAGACAGGGAACTCGATGAAATGCAGAAAAGGATAGCAAAGGAAAAGGATAACATCATTCTTGAAGGAAGGCTTTCGGGTTTCCTTGTGGATGCGGATTTAAAGATATGGCTGAAAGCTCCTGTTGAAGTAAGGGCAGAGCGCATAGCGAAGAGGGAGAACAAACCTGTCACTATTGCGATAGCCGAGACCTCGGAAAGGGAAGAGTGCGAAAGAGAGCGATACCTTGGTTATTATAATATTGACATAAAAGACCTGTCCGTATACGACATGGTGATCGATTCCAGCAAGTGGGACGCTGAAGAAATAAGCGAAATAGTGATGAAAGCGGTTGAATGCCTGATATGAACTTGCTACCATCCGAGATAAAAAGAGAGACGCTGGTAAAGTCTGAAGATACTACAGATGAGAAGTTCGGTAAAAGACCGGCGGAGCGCACGATACAGGAGTACATGCAGAAAGGGGTGATAAACCTCGATAAGCCTGCAGGCCCCACAAGCCATGAAGTTACATCATGGGTCAAAAAGATCCTGGAGCTTGAGAAAGCCGGGCACAGCGGTACGCTTGATCCTAACGTCACAGGTCTCCTTCCTATTATGCTGGGTGAAGCGACAAAGGCTGTGGATGCGCTTCTTACTGCAGGTAAAGAGTATGTGTGCCTTATGAAGCTGCATACGGAAGTGCCTGAGAGAATGATCAAAAGCGTTCTCGCCGAATTCACAGGCGAGATATACCAGAAGCCTTCTCTCAAGTCGGCAGTAAAACGCGAAACAAGGACAAGGACAATATATTATATGGAGCTTCTTGAGATCGAAGATAAAAGTGTCCTTTTTAAAGTCGGATGCGAGGCAGGTACGTATATCAGGAAATTATGCCATGATATGGGGCTTGCCCTCGGCACAGGGGCGCATATGCAGGAGCTGAGGCGCACCAAAAGCGGTCCTTTCCGCGAGGATGATACCATGATAACGCTCCACGACCTGAAGGATGCGTACATCGAGTGGAAGGAAAATAATAATGAAGAGCCAATAAGAAAAGCAATACTCCCTATGGAGGCGGGGCTCTCTCACCTTCCGAAGCTCGTGATACGCGACAGCGCGGTGGATGCGATCAGTCACGGCGCCGGGCTTGCTGCCCCGGGTGTCCTCACCGTCGAAAGCGGTATCGAAAGAGGAGACCCTGTTGCTGTATTTACGCAAAAAGGCGAGGCGGTATCATTCGGACTGGCTAAGATGAAATCTGTGGAGATATTAAAAGCAGCTACGGGAATCGTGGCTACTACGGACAGGGTGCTTCTTGAGCCCGGCACGTATCCGAAAGGGTGGAAAGCAAAAGAATAAGAGTCATCGGGTTTATTATGAGCGCGCATGCCGAGGTAGTCTAGCGGCCTAAGGCGCAAGCCTGGAAAGCTTGTGGGGCTTTGCCCCTCGGGAGTTCAAGTCTCCCCCTCGGCGCTACTGTTTTTGACAGTGACAGTGTAAAAAACATACCTAAAGTTGCTTTGAGTGGTATTAGAACCTGGTATGAAAAAATTGTACAGCTTCAACGTTGAAGATTGATTCAAAGTGAATTTTTAGAGATGCAGCTTCATCGGCTTAGTATATTATTTTATTAAGTAAAGCCCCTCAAGTTCAAAATTGGTTATAAAATACTTTCATCCAAGATAGTCCAAGCTAAACAGAATATTGGAATGTTTATATTCTGAAAAGTTTTTAGCGGGAACTCTGAAAAAAGGTTACACTCCCATACATTAAGGGTAAACTTGTATTGTTACTTTGCTAATCCACTATGTTTCTTTACTTTTGCGCAACCCTCTACTTTCAGTACCCAAAAAAGGAAGTATTAAATACTACCTCTTCAAGAACTTAATACGGGAGGTTAGTATGATAAAAATATTATTAATTGTAGCTGTTTCTTTATTACTGTTAGTTTCGGGATGTATAGGTCCTACAACGACATCAACACCCACACCTGCGGTAACGTCCACAGAAACAACTACAGTAGTAGCCACAGAAACACCTGTGGCAACATCTACAGTAACATCTACAGGAATACCTGCTGTAACAACCACCGGAACGCCCGTGTCACCAGCAACGCCAGTTTCAACGACTACACCCACAACCAATGCAACTGCCGCAGCAACTACGGCAGCGATAAATGTAACATCTTACCCCGCAAGCGTGCAGGGGGAGGCAAACTTTACGATCAGATGGGAAGTATCAGGCGGCACTCCGGGCACCATCAGCAATACCTCGATGATCTGGGGCTTTAACAGCGGCGGTATGAACATCACGGATTATCCCAGGAGCAGCGCGGCCCAGACGGGTAATACGCCTCAGACATTCAGTGCTGATTTGAAGGCTCCTTCAGGCGGGGGTCCGGTTTATTTCAGGGCTCATGCCGTAGTTGATGGCGTAGATATTTACTCACCTGAATACCAGATAACAATCACTCCCCTCTATACGGGCGGCGGAGGCGGGTACTGATTTAATGCGCTTGCACGCGGGCAGGCAAGCATCAATTATCTGCCCCGCCTTTTTTCTTTATGCATACCGTCCTCTGGCTTCTATCTCTTTTACCCTTTCGATCACTTCTTCCGCATCTCTGAATGTCCTTCTATATTCTCTCTTAAAAGCTTCGATAAGTTCCTCATGGTTCTCATGTGTGCTCTCGTATGTCTGGAAAAGGACGTGTATATCCACCCCTCTTGCTTCTACGGACTTATCGAGATATGCCAGACCGAAATCTATCAGGAACAGCTTTCCATCTTTGAATAAAATATTTGAAGTGGTAAGGTCGCCGTGTACGATCCCGCATGTATGAAGCCTTCCTACAAGTTCTCCTGTCCGTTCGCTGAGCGCAGGGGTTATAATGTTTTTCAATGCAGTCCCGTTAATATATTCCATCCTTATCTCATAATCAACAACATCCCTGATTATCGGCGTTGGAACGCCGCACCGCCGCGCCTCTGATATCAATCTTGCCTCAGTCCTCGTCCTCTCCCGCCGCAAATTCTCATCTATCTCTTTCAGCCTGTACCTCTTCTGTATCCTTGTTTTGATTATCGTATCCCCTTCCAGGGATATCACTGCCTCAGCGCCGCTTGCGATCACAGCCATTTTACCTCCACATCGTCGGGCCTGTAGTTCGGATTTACTTTGGAATCCGGAACTGGCGTCCTGTAGCCTGCTTTATACATCAAAAGCCCAAGATACGCTATCATCGCGCCGTTGTCACCCATAAAACGCTTCTCAGGCACATAGAATTCAATACCTCTGTCTTCGCACATGAGCTTCAGCATCTCACGGAGGCGAGCATTCGCACCTACGCCGCCTGCAAGAAGAACTTCGTTCTTTCCCGTATGCGCGACAGCCCTCTCGGTAACTTCCACCAGCATTGCAAAAGCGGTTTCCTGGAATGAGTGGCACACATCAGGAAGCATATGTTTTTTTACGCTCTCCTGTGCTGCGGTCGTAAGACCTGAAAAAGAAAAGTCCATGCCTTTTACGGTATAGGGAAGGGGAATATATCGTGAAGCCTGCTTTGCCAGTTCCTCCACCTTCGGGCCTCCGGGATGCGGTAATCCTGCCGACCTTGCGAATTTGTCAAGAGCGTTACCTATCCCGATATCAAGCGTCTCACCGAAAACCCTGTAGTATCCTGTCCTGTAAGCTAAAACCTGCGAATTTGCGCCACTCACGTACAGGGTGACAGGGTCCTTCGCCGGGGTCTTCCATCGCCCAACTTCAATATGGGCTATGCAGTGGTTGACCCCGATAAGAGGGATATCGAGAGATAATGCAAGAGCCCTCGCTGCTGTCGCTACGGTGCGAAGGCACGGCCCGAGTCCCGGTCCCTGGGAAAAGGCAACCGCATCGATATTCCTCCCGCCTTTTCTTAAGGTTTCCCTGATTACTTCTTTTATGTAGTTCGCATGATGCTGTGCAGCTTCGCGCGGATGTATTCCTCCTGCCGCGGGCTTGTATGTCGCTGTCGTTTCAGCTATCACGTCATCTTCATCAACAATAGCGGCGCTCAGGTTCCAGGCTGTTCCTTCAATACCGAGAATTGAGATTTTGGACATGTGGTTTTGTACCGACTTCATTATGATATCTTCAGAAATAACTATCGGATAATTTCATAGCATTATTTACAATTAATCAAAGTTCATAGCCAAAATTAAAGTATGTCAGAGTAGTAATAACCCCCTGTTTATGGCTACTAAACGCGACTATTACGAGATTCTTGGTATAGACAAAAAGGCATCGCAGGATGATATTAAAAAAGCATACCGCAAAATGGCGATGCAATACCATCCGGACAGGAACAAAGCTCCTGATGCGGAGGAGAAATTCAAGGAAATATCTGAGGCTTACGCGGTACTATCCGACCAGAATAAGAGGCAGCAGTATGACCAGTTCGGTCATGCAGGCATTGATATGAGATACTCCCAGGAAGATATCTTCAGGGGCGCAGCACCGGACATAGAGGATATTCTCAGGGATTTCGGGATTGGCGGCTTTGGTGGCGGCTTTGGCAGGGGAAGAGGGGGGAGCATTTTCGATATATTCTTCGGCGGCGAAGGGCGGCGGGAGGGACCGAGGCGCGGGTCAGACCTCCTCTATGAGCTGGCTATAGACCTGCAGGATGCCGCGTTCGGGAAAACCGTTAACCTGGAAGTCCCCAGGACCGAAAAATGCGACACATGCGGAGGAAGCGGAGCAAAGCCCGGAACGTCGCCCAAAACATGCCCGACATGCCACGGCAGCGGTCAGGTGAGCAGGACACAGAACACGCCTTTTGGCAGGTTCATGACCACGACTACATGCGGTACATGCAAGGGACGCGGGGAAATAATAGACAGCCCATGCCCGACATGCCATGGCTCAGGTATGGTCCAGAAGAGGCGCAAGATAGAAGTGAAAATCCCGCCCGGAGTTGATACAGGTTCAAGGCTCAGGGTGCCGGGGGAAGGCGAAGCAGGGGAAAGGGGTGCACCGCCTGGAGACCTTTACGTTGAAATATACGTCAAACCTCATCCCGTTTTCACCCGCGAAGATAATAATTTAATAATGGAAGCCACCGTCAGCTTTACGCAGGCGGCGCTTGGGGATGAGATAATCGTACCTACCCTGGACGGCAAGATAGAGATGAAAATCCCGCCCGGAACCCAGAACGGGCAGGTGTTCCGTCTTAAAGGCAAAGGCATTCCGGGTCTTCACATGCCGGGGAAGGGCGACCAGCTTGTGAGGATAAAGGTGGATGTCCCGACGAAGCTGAATGATAGGCAGAAGCAGCTTTTGAGGGAGTTCGCTGAGATAAGCGGGGAGAAGAGGAGCAAGGGGATTTTTGAGAAGGTGAAAGAGAGGATTTGATCGAAAAGGTCTGAGTATTGATCAGCATCAGTGACCTCGGTCTGACGAATCCGAGGCGTCGCTAACACTGGCTCATTCACAGGTTCAAACCCCATGTGCAGGAAATATATTTTGTTGTGTACCCTGTACATGTGTTGTCTCTATATGTAGTCTTTCTATGTAGCGGCACTATATAGCCACGCAACATCCTCGTATTTCTCAATGTTTTTTAAAGTAGTAATATTATTAACTGTTTGTACTACGATTTAGAAATCTCCGAATAATCCACCAGGAGTTGGATGTCCAGAAAATACTGGAATATCAGGCGGAGAGAAACGGTGAAACGGGAGGAAAAATATGCAAAAAGAATTGATAGCATTACTGTTAATATCAGCAGTAATCGGAATGGCAATACCGGCAATGGCAAACCTCGATATTACCAGGGAACTCAATGTTGATATGCCAGGGACAAACGAGGCAACCAGCTCGGCGGCCCAGACCCAGCAAGACATGGATAACCTGCAGAACAATAACAATCAAGATGCGGCAGGCGGCGATGCAACAGCAAGCTCTGACGCAAGTGCCAATGCAGACGCCGTGGACAAATCATATTCTGATTCAACTTCCACTGATTCTCCAACCTCCGCTGATACTCCAACCTCCACTGATACTCCAACTTCTACTGCAACATCCTCACCCAATCCTGCTTCAACCCCAACAGCAACATCAACTTCACCTGTGGATTCAAATCCTTTCCCTGACTCCACTACCACCTCTGGTGCAACTTCATCTACGTCGGCAAATGCTCCTGACGGCGGGGGTGAGAGTAGCGGATGCGAAGGAGGTGCAATAACCAGAGAGAATCTAACCAATATTAAACAATATGAAAGCAAAGAGATACAGGTATCAACAGGCGCAATTGAGTTCAGGTTTACAAAACTGGATGTTGTAAAAGGAGCCGGATTTACTGCCAGGACAAAAGAAGGATGTGTAATGGCAAGGGCGGAGCTTCTTAAAGGAAGACCGACACGGGCTACATCAGATGTTCCTGGCGCCATATACTTTAATGTCTGGGTCAGCGCACCGGAATATGGTAACTCTTCAAAAGTAGAGGCCCCATATGTAGTATTCAGTGTGCCTGATGAGAAAAATGACCAGCCTGTCAGGCTTTTGATGTTAAATAACTCCTGGATAGACCTGAAAACCGAGAAGATAGGTCCGGGCACTTATAAGGCATATACCGGTGGGTTCGGAAGTTTCGCTATAGCGGGAACACACGCAGAACTATTGCGAACTTCACCAGAGATAGTAACACAACCTGCGGTCTCTCCTGCAGCGACAATTATTGCTGAGCCGGTGTCATCCCAGAAGCCGGTAAGCCTGTTTCTTATACTGGTCCTACTGGGGGTCTTGTCTGCGATAGTATATTTCCTGAAGACATGAAAAAATACATGACTATTAAATTTTTTAAGAAACAGTATCAGTCTAAGAATATAAGTGTATACTGTTTTGGAGTACTATTCTCTACAGGGAAATCTGGCAGTGGGATATCCAGTCTTTCAAGTGTTTTATCAAGCCTTATACCAAGTCCCATAATACATGGTCTGCGAATAGTAGGGTGATGGCACTCATCTTTAAAACGGGCACAGTTGACCTCTGAATAGTCACTATTTGCGCACCATGTACACATTCCGGGGACGGTGGCAAGGGCGGTATTATAACCAAGAACCCATGCAAGCTTCTCAAGTTCAAGACTTCCCGGCTGTATTCTTTGTTTTCTTTCTCTTATTACCGTTTTTAAAGACTGTTGATATTGTTCCTTCAGTTCATTATTTTTGGGGGGAGACACGCCATATTTAACGAAGTTCTCACTTATCTCCCTGGAGAGTATATTTTCAGACTTCCAGTCAACAAGCAGAGCCCACTGGTATTCCGCCAGCATTTTCCTGAACTCATCAACTGTGGGTATGAACGGGGGACAGACACGACTGCCCCATCCATTGCACCCGAAAATACATTTCAGAATAGTTCTGTTCTCAACCACAATGCTCTTTGCAGGGATCAATATTGCTTCGTTAGCTCCAAGTTTCTTAGCTTTTTCTTGCAGGAGTTTGAGATTGGCTTCGGATATCATAATTGAGCATTGTAGCAGATTGTATTTAGTTTTTTGCTGCCCTGCAAAAGCATTCCAGCCAAAGTAACGGAAGGGAAATTAGAGAATTATTTCCCTTTCAAATACGCATCTATCGCCCTTGCCGCCTTCTTCCCTGCACCCATAGCGCTTATCACTGTCGCCGAGCCCGTCACCGCATCGCCGCCGGCATACACGCCCTCTTTAGTGGTCGCTCCATCCTCTTTTGCGATCACAGTGCCGTGCTTTGAGACCTCAAGCCCCTTCGTTGTGCGCGGCACAAGAGGATTTGGCGATGTGCCGACTGCTATAACCACAACATCAGCCTCGATCATATGCTCGGTTCCGGGCGTCGGCGCAGGCTTGCATCTGCCGGATTCGTCAGGCTCGCACAGGTGCATGTTGATACATTCAATGTGCGTCACCCAGTTCTTCCCATCGCCGACTATCCTGACAGGGTTCGTAAGAAGCCGGAACTTGATGCCTTCTTCCCTGGCATGCTCTATTTCTTCGGCGCGTGCAGGCATCTCCTCTTCCCCGCGGCGGTAAACTATAGTAACTTCCTCAGCCCCAAGCCTCAGGGCGCACCTGGCTGAGTCCATCGCCACATTGCCGCCGCCTACCACGACCACGCGCTTTCCTTTCTTGACGGGCGTATCGTATTCGGGGAATTTGTAGGATTTCATGAGGTTCACGCGGGTCAGGAATTCGTTCGCGGAATATACACCGTTCAGGTTCTCTCCATCGATATTCAGGAAAGCAGGAAGACCTGCGCCTGTTCCCAGGAACACGGCATCGAACTCGGAGAGCAACTCATCTACGGTGTCTATCTTGCCGATGACCGAATCAAGAAGAACGTTCACTCCGAGCTTCTTTACGTACTCCACTTCGGCGCTTACTATATCCTTGGGTAATCTGAACTCAGGGATGCCGTATATGAGAACGCCTCCTGCTTCATGAAGCGCCTCGAATATTGTGACCGAATGCCCCATCTTTGCAAGGTCTGCGGCTGCTGTTAATCCGGCAGGTCCTGAGCCAACTACCGCTACCTTCTTTCCTGTGGGTTTCGGAAGTGTTGGGATTTCCGCCCCTCTTTTGCGCTCGTAATCGGCAAGGAAGCGTTCAAGCCTTCCTATCGAGACCGATGCCCCTTTTTTACTTAACACACAGGCTTGCTCGCACTGCGTTTCCTGGGGGCATACACGCCCGCAGATAGCGGGAAGCGCATTATCGACCTTTATTTCTTTTATCGCGCTGTCAAAATCGCCCTTTGCAACACGATCCAGGAAGGCAGGTATCTTCACTTCAACAGGGCAGCCTTTCATACACGAGGGTTTCTTACACTGGAGACACCGTTTTGCCTCCTTTACCGCCTGTTCCTCTGTAAAGCCCAGCGCCACCTCATTAAAATTCGATTTCCTGACCGCAGGGTCTTGCTCCGGCATTTTCTGGCGCCCTAACATGTGCATCCCTCCCTCTTGCACTTGTGCTTTTCTACCGCAAGCTTCTCTTCAGGCTGGTACATGGCAAGGCGGTTCATCAAAAGGGTGAAATCCACAAGATGTGCATCGAATTCAGGTCCGTCCACGCATGCGAACTTCGTTTCGTTGCCAACAAGCACGCGGCACGCGCCGCACATCCCCGTGCCGTCAACCATAATTGAGTTCAGGCTGACTATCGTTTTGACATTGAATGGTCTTGTCACTCCTGCCACCGAGCGCATCATTACAGGCGGACCGATAGCCACAACCCTATCAATCTTTGTTCCGCCTTCGAGCAGCTTCTTGATAATATCGGTGACAAAGCCGTGATGACCTTTCGTCCCGTCATCCGTGGTGATATAAAGCTCATCGCTTACTCCCCGCATCCTTTCCTCCCATAAGAGAAGGTTAGCGCTGCGTGCCCCGATGATCGAGATTACCCTGTTGCCTGCTTCCTTGAAGCCCGAGCCTGCGGGAAAATGGGCGCAACCCCGACGCCACCCCCGACTAACAGTACGGTACCTTCATTTTCGATATGTGCAGGATTCCCAAGCGGTCCTATAAAGTCCCGCAGTTCGCCGCCTGCTTTCAGTGATGATAGCTGCATCGTCGTCTTGCCGACTACCATGAAAATAGTTGTTACGGTTCCTTTTTCCCTGTCAAAATCAGCGATTGTGAGCGGTATCCTCTCTCCGGTTTCGTCTATTCTCAGGATGACGAATTGTCCAGGCTGTGCCTTTTTAGCTATACGCGGAGCGCTTATGTCCATTAAATGTATTGTTGGTACAAGCTCCTGTTTTTTTAAAATTTTAAATGGCATGATTCTCCTTCTGGCTTAAAATGAACTTTGATACAAAAAGGCTTTGGTTTTTTCTATTTTATTTTTGGCGCTTTAAGGTTTTATGTGATGTGAACAGAAAATTTATTTCCTTCGTCGAATCTCAGTCCCGAACCTGACAAGAGCCGCTTCAAAATCCGAAAAACAATAGGGAAGGGCAGCCTGCTCCAGGAGTCTTTTAAGCTCTTCGAGGATTTTTCTCTTCTCTTCATCAGTGTGTCCCTCCAGGCTGGTAAGTCCCAGTTTACGGGCAGCAATAATCACCGTATCCCCCGGTATCGGGTCGGCTTTTTGCCAGATATCTCTCAGTTCCCGAAGGAATATGTTCACCGTTACCTCGCCGACGCCTTTAAATTCCATGAGCCTTGACTCCAGGTCCCCAGGGTCACGGGCTTCTTCATGCAGGCGGTTCAGGTCGCCGCTGTACCTGTTATTTAGCATCTCTGATATACCGAGCAGTTTTGTTGCCGTCTTGAAATCGTAGCGTGCATACCCGCCTGCATCAAGTATTTGTACAAGACCGTCCCAGCCTGTCTTGAGGATAGCATCAGGCGTAAGCACTCCTCTTTTCTTGAATTCACGATAGGTTTGCATGGCTGCGCTCTGCCTTATCCTTGTGCCGAAAAGAATGGAGGCGAGGAACCATTTGAATATCTCTCCGGAGCTGCCTGAATCTATGTTGATACCCAATTCAGTGGAAAACCTGCTGCCCCATTCCTTTAAGAGCTGCTCGATTGCTTCTCTCTTGCTCATTAATTTACTTATGATCTTTAGCCACCATGAGATTATCGCAAAATATTGTTTTTTGTGCTATGTTATTGCCAGGGTCGAACAAGCTGTAGAGCAAAGTCTCACTCCAACATGGTGCCTGCATAGAAGCATATTAAAAAGAAGTTCCGGGGAAACCTGCAGTGCATTTATTAGGCACAAATTTATAATAAGCTATGCCGCAGCAAGCTTTTTCTCAATATCTGCAATCTTAATTTTGAGAGCCGTTATCTCTTCAATAACCGGAATACGCATTTCTATAGAGTCAAGCCTTGTATTGATTGCCTCAAATCTATGATCCATGCCTTCAAATCTATAATCCAGACCCTGAAATTTAGATATCATTTCTTTTCTGTTGCTCTCAATTTCTTTTCTAAGACCTTCAATCTCAATCTTAGTCTCGTTTCTAAGACTTTCAATCTCTGTCTTAGTCTCATTTCTGAGGCTCTCTATTTTAACATCCAAAGATTTGATATCGCCGCTAATCTCACTGAGCTTAGGTAATAACAAGCGTTCTATCCAGCCAGGTATCTTTTCAGCGGGCATAGTCTATACTTAAAGCACATTCTATTTAACTTTTGGCTAAAGTTAACTGAAAATTACATGTAGAAATAGAAACAATTAATAACAATCTCAGGCATTTTATGTCCGTTTTAGGAAACAGGGATTATGATGAAAGATTATATAATAAAAGATATAAACCTCGCAGAGGCAGGTAAACAGCGTATCGAATGGGCACGCAGACACATGCCGGTCCTCCAGAAGATCAAGGAACAGTTCGAGAGCGAAAAACCGCTTGAGGGTGTCAATGTAGTTGCATGCCTTCATGTGACTGTTGAAACCGCGAATCTTATCTATACACTCAAAGCCGGGGGTGCTAATATCGCGCTCACAGCCTCAAACCCGCTCAGCACTCAGGATGATGTGGCAGCCGCACTTGCTTCCGGAGGAATAAAAACCTTTGCGATAAAAGGGGAGAACGAGAAACAATATTATGAGTGTCTTGAAGAGGCGCTCAAAATCAAGCCTCATGTCACGCTTGATGACGGTGCTGATACCATCGCGCTTGTCCATTCAAAGCACCAGGAGCTTATAAAAGACATCAAAGGCGGATGTGAAGAGACAACCACTGGCGTGATAAGGCTGCGCGCTATGGCTACAGATGGTGCACTTAAGTATCCTGTGATCGCAGTGAATGATGCCGAGACAAAGATGATGTTCGATAACCGTTACGGTACAGGGCAAAGCACCATACACGGGATAATGAACGCCACAAATATACTGTTCGCAGGGAAAACGATCGTCGTAGCAGGTTACGGCTGGTGCGGTCGCGGTGTTGCGTCGCGGGCGCGGGGACTTGGAGGAAATGTGGTCGTGGTGGAAGTTGAACCGAGAAAGGCTCTGGAAGCCGTCATGGACGGGTTCAGGGTCATGCCAATGATGGAAGCCGCAAAAATCGGGGACCTGTTCATAACAGTAACGGGCGATATATCTGTAATTCGTAAGGAGCATTTCCAGGCGATGAAGGACCAGGCGATAGTGTGCAATTCAGGGCATTTCAATGTCGAGATCGATATCCCGCAGCTTACAAAGTTATCAAAGGAAGTCAACCAGATAAAGAACGATGTGCAGGAATACGTCATGCAGGATGACCGCAGGATTTACCTGCTTGCAGAAGGCAGGCTCGTGAACCTTGCAAGCGCGTTCGGGCATCCGCCTGAGGTCATGGACATGAGTTTTGCGAACCAGGCGCTTGCAGTAAGGTACATAAATGAGAAAGGCAGGACACTTAAGAACCAGGTTTACAGGGTTCCTGCTGAGATCGACAGCAGAGTGGCAAAACTCAAACTTGAGGCTATGGGCATTGAAATAGAGACCCTGACAGAGGAGCAGGATAAATATCTCCATTCATGGACTCTGGGAACATGATATTAAAGAAAAAAGACGTTGAGGACTATTTATCAGGACTATATGGAAAAGCAAAAGTCACAGGCATCAGCGAGCTTGGCGGTATACCTGTCGAAGTTGAAGAGGGAATAAAAGGATTTGGTTACGGGAAGCCCTACCTCATCGAATTTGAGGTGAATGGCAAAACGAACTCCGTGGTTCTTTCAACAATGCGCGTTCAGAAAGGCTTCGGGCACGACCATTTCTCAGACCGTGCGCAGATCCTGATATGGCAGCATTCGGTTTTTAGTAAACTGCCCGACCATGTACGCTCTCTTGACGTTGGATACTTCACCGGCGAGGGAAGGCTTTTCTCAACAGGAATGGCTGAGGAATATTTCATTTTAATGGAAAAGATCGAGGGAAAGGAGTATTTCCTTGACCTTGAGAGAATAAAAAAGGACGGAAAGCTCATCTCGCTTGATAAGGACAGAGCCGGGGCGTTATCATCCTATCTTGCCCGGATACATGCCAGCAAGCATGACGACCGCGAACTGTATCTCCGGAAAATAAGGGACACGGTGGGACATGGCGAATGCATAATGGGACTGACTGACAGCTACCCGGATAACCTGGATTTTGTTAGCCGGGACGACCTTTGCGAGATCGAGAAGAAATGCGTTGGCTGGCGCTATAAGATAAAAGGGAAAGCGCATCGGCTGTGCATGACCCACGGCGACTTCCATCCATGGAATATTATGTTCCGCGAGGGCGCGGATTTCACGTTACTGGACAGGAGCCGCGGCGAGTGGGGAGAGGCAGCAGATGATGTTTCATCCATAACTATGAACTATCTCTTCTATTCCCTTCAAAAATATGGGGAGCTTGCGGGACCGTTCCGGGAATTATACGAGCTTTTCTTCAAGAATTACCTTGACAGGACGCATGACGACGAACTTCTGAAAGTCATCCAGCCTTTCTATGTGTTCAGGAGCCTTGTAGTGGCAAGTCCAATATGGTACCCCAGCCTTGAGCCGTCCGTCAGGAAAAAGCTTTTCAATTTTATATATAACGTTCTGGACAGTGAAGAATTTAATTACCAGAACGTGAATTCATATATATCGTAAATATCGTAAGGTGAAAATGGCTTTCGCAGTATGGTTCACGGGTCTTCCGGGAAGCGGAAAAACAGCGGTTGCATCGCGCACGGCAGCTCTTCTCAAGAAAGAAGGCATCAAGGTCAAAATCCTCCAGCTTGATGAGATCCGCAGGGTTCTTACCCCGGACCCGAAATATACCGATGAAGAGAGGGACATAGTCTATGCTTCTCTTGCGTATATGGCAAAACTCCTGACCGAATGCGGCGTGAACGTTTTTATTGACGCGACGGCGAACAGAAGAAAATATCGCGACGCTGCGCGCAAAATAATCCCGGAGTTCGCCGAGGTGTTTATCCGGTGCCCTATTGAGTTATGTATGGAGCGCGAAGCGCATAGAAAAGCTATTTTTTCACCTAAGGGTATTTACAAAAAAGCATCCATGCCCGGAGCAGCCGTTCCCGGGGTCAATGTACCTTATGAAGAACCCCTGAACCCTGAAATCGTTATCGATAGCGATAAAATGACTCCGGATGAGAGTGCAAGGAAAGTGCTGATGCGATAATCACTCTTTTTAAAAATAATCAGGACGAAGCATCTTTTGAGTCCCCGGAGAGATAAGTACGTGGAGGAGAACATGGAGATTGAAACTTTAATCGAAATAGGGACCGAGGTCAGGGATGTGATATGCTCATACATCAAAGAGAACGTGGATTACGGAGAAATGATCGTGCAGAGGGCAAAGGATATAACGCGCAAGATGGATATGGCTGCCGAACATGCTCTTGATGATGCGCTTCTTGCCCGCGATCTCTCTGCAAGGATAATATCCGAGGAGCTCGGCGACCGCGTGGTCGGGACGCAGCCCGGGTTCATGCTTGTTTTTGACCCTATCGACGGCTCTACAAACGCAACATGCGGCATCCCTTTTTTCTGCACTTCCCTTGCTTACACGGAAAAAACGGATGTAGCCACGTTCGACGATATCAGCATGGCAGTTATCTGCGATATACAGGGAAATACTTACTGCGCCGAGCAAGGAAAAGGCGCTTTTTTCAACGGCAAACCGATAAAGAACGAAAGGCGGGGAACAAGATTAAAACCTGTTGTATCTGTGTATTCATACGGCGTACCAGATGTCCCGCCCGGATTGGTCGAGCTTGGAAAATCGCTCATAATCAGGGCGCTTGGCAGCATCGCGCTGGATATGTGCTATGCGGCTGACGGGACGCTTGACGGGGTTATTGATACACGGGGGCTTGTAAGCGGCTACGATATCATGGCATCTGCGCTGATATTGAAAGAAGCGGGCGGGAGGCTCACCGATCTTGGGGGAAAGCCCGTTGCCAATGATGTGCGTGTGACCGGATTATCGATTATAGGAACAAAAAACAGTGAGCTGCGCGACAGGATTGTTAGAACCCTGGCTATATGAATCAGGACACTTCCGTTGACATATTGATAGCTACCTCTGCAATATCTCCGCTGTAGCTTGCTATTCTCCCAAGGCTGTCAAGCATCGTTTTCATCAGGATGGCGGATTGGATATCCTCTATTTTGAATAATTCTTCTGAAATATCGGAATGGGACTTCTCAACTTTTTTCAGTTCATGAAAAACCGTTTCAGCCATTTCACCGTTTCTTGTGAATAGCGCCTGGACCGATTTTTCAAAAGTTGCGACCATATTATTGGTGAGTTCTATAAACTCGTCCAGTTGTGTTTCTTTCTGGACCTCAAATAACTGGATGTAACTTTTTGCTATTATCTCAATATGGTCGGCGATCCTTTCAAGGACTTTTACCACTATCCTGTAACCAAGGCAATCCCTCTGGGATTCTATCCCGAGTTTTTCCGCTACCTGCTGGTATTCCACCGCGCTCTTAAGCTGCCTGACAACTAAAAAGTAGAGCCTGTCGATCTCTTTCTCTCGTACTATTATATCTTTAGCAAGCCCGATATCCCTGTTTTTTAACGCCTTGGCAAGATCAAGGATCATCGACCTGTCTATGGAAAACATCCTCTGGAGTATCTGCATTGTACTCATGCGTTTGTAATCCAGCATTATCTCAAGTGTCATTGCTTCGTTGGTGTCTTCGACTATTTCCACGCCTATCAGGTAGTCCAGGATATTCCGTATGCTCTCCCTGTATGCAAGATGGTTCTTCCTGTCAAGCTTTATCTTGATCGTATCATAACCTACAAGATAAAAAGCGATCAATATACGTTCAAGAGCTTCGCTTGATGCCACCTGTGAGATCCTGATCTCCTTCGTTTTTGACTCTTTTTCAATAACACTGGTCTCGATCAATAATGAGCTGCCCTGCTCCGTGACTACCAGGGAGTCTCCCGGCTTCAGGTTGGTCTTCTTAACCCATTTTTTGGGCAGCGAGATCACATAGGTAGAGCCGCCGCTTACGTAAACTTTACGTGCTTCCATGTCAATCGTTTTCTACTGATAGTTGATGGTATATATAGATTATTGAAAAAAATATATACTTTTTTCAGGTAAGGCCATCGATCAGGGAAAATAAACGGAAAAAGAGATTTTCAAGTTAAGTAAAATTTCAATCCATTGTGTAGTCCCGAAAAAATTTCAATGCATACAAAGCTTAATATTCTTTGTGGATGTATCACCGTGCCATGGCGCGAGTTGAAGTTCTTCTGGCAACTGACGGCTCGGAGTCAGCAAAAAAAGCCGAGATGGCAGCTCTTAAGATAACTAAGTCCTACAATATCAGGATGGCAGCCCTGTTCGTGGCGCAGGTCAAGTCCGAGGATGAAAGTGAGAAAATCATACGCTACGGCGAGCAGGTTCTGGATGGCGTCGTCGAAGACGGTAAAACAATGGGTGTTGAGGTGCAAAAGATCCTCAAGGTAGGAAGCCCCGCAGAAACCATACTCAATGTCGCAAAGAGCCTGAACGTGCATACCATAGTGGTCGGCTCTGAAGGGAAGAAGGGACTTAAACGCGTGCTCCTCGGAAGTGTTGCTGAAAACGTGGTGCGCAACGCGGAATGCACTGTGCTTGTAGCGAGATGAGGGCTAATTATTTTTCAAGAACCGATTGGCTTATATAGCTATCTCACTATCAAAATAAGCCAGTTCGAATGCTTGGACTGATTCTACATGCTAAATACGCAGTATATTTTTGAGGCGTCATTCGGATTCTACATACTTGGCGCAATTATCGCTGTCATTCTGAACAGCAGGCTGCGCGCATGCACCTTACTGAGCTACGGATGCTCGATAGCTGCATCCCTCCTGGGACTTGGCGGAGCGCTTTCCGTGATACTCTCAGGTCCGGTCAGTATCAAGCTTCCGGGTCTTATCCCATTAACTGACCTGAGCCTGTTCATCGATGGGCTGTCTGCTTTCTTCATCGCGGTAATTTCCCTTGCAGCCCTTGCGGTTTCCATATACTCTATCGGGTACACAAGGGAATACTATGGCAAAAAGAGCACAGGACTGCTGGGGTTTTTATATAATCTCTTCATACTCTCGATGCTGCTGGTCGTATCAGCCAACAACGCAGTCATGTTCCTCATAGTCTGGGAGGTCATGTCCATAAGTTCCTATTTCCTCGTGACTTACGAGCATGAGAAACGGGAATCAAGGAGTTCAGGCTATCTGTATATCCTTATGACGCATGTCGGCACAGGCTTTATCATACTCTCATTTCTCATATTCGGAAGCGCGGCAGGAAGCTTCAGCTTTGATGCGTTCCGGGCATCCGGGGGAAGCCTTCTTCCCTGGATGCGGGATGCAGCGTTCCTGCTGGCGCTGGTAGGCTTTGGCACCAAAGCAGGCATTGTTCCGCTCCATATCTGGCTACCATACGCGCACCCCGCAGCACCGAGCAACGTTTCGGCGCTGATGTCGGGTGTGATGATAAAGACCGCTATCTATGGGCTTATCAGGGTATCATTCGAGTTCCTGGGAGCAAAAGAGTTCTGGTGGGGCATGCTGATATTGATCATCGCTTCGGTCTCTGCGCTCCTCGGTGTGATGTATGCGCTCATGGAGCACGATATAAAACGCCTGCTCGCCTACCACAGCGTTGAGAACATAGGGATAATACTTATCGGGGTAGGGATATCCATCATTTTCATGTCTGAAGGGCAGCCTGCGCTTGCGGCGTTCGCACTGATAGCAGGTCTTTACCACCTGGTGAACCATGCGGTGTTCAAGGCTCTTTTATTCATGGGCGCAGGTTCTCTTATTTATTCGACGCATACGAAGAATATCGAAGAGATGGGCGGCCTGCTAAAGAAAATGCCGTGGACCGGATTATTTTTCCTGGTAGGCTCGATATCGATATCCGCGCTTCCGCCTTTTAACGGCTTCGTGAGCGAATGGCTTACGTTCCAGTCACAGCTATTTGGAGTGAACCTTAGCGATAACATCGCCAAGATGATAGTGCTCTTCAGTGGGGCGGTGCTTGCGCTCACAAGTGCGCTTGCAGCGGCATGTTTTGTCAAGGCTTTCGGGATTAGCTTCCTTGCGCTGCCCCGCAGCGAGCACGCTGAACATGCAAAAGAGGTCCCTTTCCCCATGCTCTCAGGTATGGGTTTTCTTGCACTCCTTTGCGTAGTGCTCGGGATATTCCCCCAGTATGTTATACCGCTTCTTGATACAATAACTGCTCCGCTTGTGGGCATAAATATCGCAAAGGATATCTCATTCAGCCTGTGGCTTGGTACGTTCAGTCCCCTGGGAGGGAGCATTTCCACAACAATGATGCTTTTCCTGTTGATCATACTTATCCCCCTGCCGTTCATACTCGCGCTTCTTATCGGAGGCAGGACTTTGACCGTAAAATACGAGACATGGGGATGCGGGCAGCCTGTGTCTGCAGCCCGGAACGAATATACTGCAACCGCGTTCTCAAAGCCCATACGCATGTGGCTCGGCAATATCTACCGCTCTCACAGGGAAATACAGACCACTTACACGGGTTCGCCGTATTTTAAGCAGAGGATGGTCTTTGATACGCAGGTTGAGCCGATATTCGAGAAGTATCTTTACGCGCCGGTCATATGGCTTGCGCTTACGGCATCAAGGATACTCAGGGTCATACAGACAGGATATATCCAGACGTACCTGCTTTACATACTTATCACGCTGATCATAGCGCTGATATATGTGGGAAGCGGGGGATGATGCTTTCAACATTTTTAAAATAAAAACACGCTTGCAATTAACCCGACTATGATCGCAATAGTAAAACTGAGCAGTGTTCCGATAAGAACATACTCTCCAACTTTTCGCGATCGGCAAGCAGGTGCGCAATTATCAGGCGGATGAGCAAAGATGTTTCAATCTTGGTGACCATTATAAGCCTCCAAGCTTATTTTTCATAATTATTATGTTCTAACCTTATATTCGATGAGCGTTCCATATCTCTCCAGAGCTGCCTGCACAGCCCGGTATCCCGCTATCCTTAGACGCTGGAATACCGCGGGCTGGGATATTTTCAGGGTTTTAGCTATTTCTTCCTGTGTTGATCCCTGAATATAATACAGGATCGCTTCAGCCTGTTCCTTTGTCCATCGCTGCATCAGCGTATCAAGCAACGCGCACTCGGTTCTCAATTCATCATCTATCTCCTGCCAGGGTGTTTTTACGGTTAAATTCCGCTCCGCCTTTTTCATCCTGTCAAGCTCAATGCCCGAGTTCCTGAAGGCTTCGCCATCCCCTTCTCCTGCCCGGTTTCCTGGCGGAAGGTAGTCTATTGTTCCTAAACCGATCGCTATCCTGGCATCAAGGCGCGCGGTCTTTAGCTTGAATTTTGACAGCAGACCGGCGCGGATGATTATTGCAGCCCGCATGGCTTCCTGCGGCATGGATATTACACCCTGGAAGCTGTCCCCGCGATATATCACGAACGGCGATGCAATAATCCTGCGCGGGATTTTCTTGAAAGAGTCTTTAAGGAGCGATAGAATCTCAAATCGCTGTTTCTCTTCAAATTTCGTGAAGCCGATCAGATCGCCGGTGAGGGCTGCATAGATTTTTCGGTTTTTCATAAATGGCTGTAGTTCAATTAAATATAAGCTTACAAGCTTATTATAGTGTATTATAAGTCATTACACTTATATTAACATTTCGTACTTCCAAATGACCTTGTTCTTACCAGGCAAAATCCTACATTAATAATCAATATCTAATTTGTGATTTTTTATGGTTAACCTTAAATACAAACAGTAAGGTAATGGGAGGCCCTGTCGTTCATGGAATAAAATTTAAAAGCTGGTATTAAAATGGCGTTTGTATTCTTTCTTAAAAACGTAATGCGATAATCAATAGATCGAAGGTGGTGATTATGGTATATACAGGTTTATTTACAGGGCTTGTTGCCTTTTATCTTGTTGGCGCGGCAGCTTCTATCATCCTGAACAAAAAAACAATCTCTGCGCCCGTGTTCCGTTCCTGAGCGCAGCCGTCGCGTCAATTGTCGGGATCATCTTCTCGTTGTCGGTAGTTTTCGGTGAAACTTTTACTCTCACGCTCCCGGGTTCATCGTTTCTGGAATTTGGCTTTTTTGCGGACAGGCTGGCTGCGTTCTTCATTCTTGTGATATCCATCGCAGTCTTTGCGGTCTCGATTTACTCGATAGGGTATGTAGAAGAGTACTTCGGAAAAAAGAATATCGGCAGCTTCGGTTTCCTGTATAACATATTCATTCTTTCAATGATCCTTGTGGTCACTGCCAGGAACGCCCTCATGTTCCTGATAGTCTGGGAACTGATGTCCGTAGTATCATATTTCCTCGTGGTTTACGAGCATGAGAAGCCGGAAACAAGAAAAGCCGGGTTCATCTATATTGTGATGACCCATATCGGGACTGGTTTCATACTCCTTTCTTTTCTTATCATGGCAGGCGCAAGCGGCAGCTTTGATTTTGGCAAGTTCAGCGCAGCCGGGGCATCGATGCCGCCAATGCTCAAAGACCTCGTGTTCCTCTTCGCCCTCATCGGTTTTGGCGCAAAAGCGGGTATAGTTCCACTTCACATCTGGCTTCCATACGCGCATCCGGCAGCCCCAAGCAACGTCTCGGCGCTAATGTCGGGTGTGATGATAAAGACTGCGATTTACATGCTTATCCGCGTTTTCTTCGATTTCCTTGGCGCCGGGGTGCTATGGTGGGGATTCCTCGTACTTGCCATTGGCGCGATATCGGCGCTCACAGGGATCATATACGCAGTTGTTGAAACGGATATCAAAAGGATGCTTGCGTTCAGCAGCATAGAGAACATCGGGATAATCCTGATCGGGCTGGGAGCCTCGATGATCTTTTTCGCAAGCGCAAGCCCCGGTCTTGCAGCAATAGCGATAATAGCGGCCCTGTATCACCTGTTAAACCATTCCGTATTTAAAGGATTGTTGTTCATGGGAGCAGGCTCCATAATGTTCTCTACCCACACAAAGAACATCGAGAAGCTGGGCGGTCTAATAAAAAAGATGCCCGTCACAGCCGTCCTTTTCCTGATAGGGGTACTGGCTATCTCTGCACTGCCGCCATTTAGCGGTTTTGTGAGCGAGTGGCTGACCCTCCAGTCTCTGCTCCTGGGCTTCGGTTTAAACGATACATTTACCAGGATCGCCCTGCCGGTCGGCGCAGCAGCGCTGGCACTTACAGGCGCGCTCGCAGCATTCTGTTTCCTGAAAGCGTTCGGCATAGGGTTTTTAGCGCTTCCGCGCAGTGAACATGCAGAGCATGCGAAAGAAGTAAATATGCCAATGCTGATCGGCATGGGGATATTCGCATTATTATCGGTTCTTCTGGGTATCCTGCCGTTCTATATCCTGCCATATCTTGACAGGATATCGCAAACATTAGTGGATGCAAGCGTGTATCATTCCGTTTCATTCGGGGTACTCGGGACAATTTCCATGCCTGCCGGTCAGATATCCATGTCAACGCCGGCTCTTTTGCTTCTGATGTTCATTTGCCTCTCGCTTCCGTTCATATTATATCTCTATAAGAAGGAACATCGGGTGCTCTACGAAACATGGGGATGCGGGCAGCCGGTTTCCATGTCGAGGAATGAATATACGGGTACAGCTTTCACCAAGCCTGTAGAGATATGGCTTGCCAGTATCTACCGCCCCGTCAATGAAACACAGGCAACATATTCCGTGTCCCCGAAACTTAAAGAATCTTTTAAGTTCGAATCCAGGATAGAGCGGGTATTCGAGCAGCATATCTATTCGCCTGTCATCGGCTTCATCCTGGGCAAATCAAGAACCATAAAAGCCGTACAGACCGGAAGCATCCATGCATATCTTTCCTATATTTTCGGGGTGCTGGTCGTTCTTTTCATGTTCATGATATTAGGAGGCAGATAAATGCTCACACAATTTGCGATCGTGATTTTCCAGGTAATAATCATTCTTGCACTTGCGCCGCTTTTAAGCGGTATGATCAAAAAAGTAAAGGCGTTCCTCCAGATGCGAAAAGGGCCGGGTATATTCCAGCCTTATTACGATATCGCAAAACTTCTTCGTAAGGACTCTGTGGTATCCGGGAACGTATCGTGGATATTTCATGCAGCACCCATAATCTCATTTGTGGCGGTACTCACGGCAGGTCTTATCATCCCGGTCTATATCTCGAACATGCCTTTTAGCTTTGCAGGGGACCTTATCGCGGTTGTTTACCTTTTTGCCCTTGCGCGGTTCTTTATCGCCCTTGCGTCGCTGGACGCAGGAAGCTCTTTTGGCGGGATGGGGGGCAGCAGGGAAATGTTCGTAGCATCCCTTGTCGAGCCTGCTATGATGCTCTCGATATTCGCAATAGCGCTTAACGTGGGCACGACAAACCTGAGTGTCATCTCAGGCACTGTATCATCTATGGGTCTTGATGCCATCTCGCCGTATCATCTGCTTGCATTTGTTGCGCTGTTCATAATCGCGATCGCGGAAACGGGCAGGATACCTGTGGATAATCCGGCAACGCATCTTGAACTGACGATGATACATGAAGCCATGATACTTGAATACTCAGGAAAACAACTGGCGATAGTCGAACTCGGGGCAATGATGAAACAATTGCTTGTCTTCACACTGCTGGCTAACATCTTCTTCCCCTGGGGCATAGCTTCGGAGCTGAGTGCAGCCGGGATAGCGATATCCTTGATCGTAATTATCATTAAAGTGGCTGTTCTCGGGGTATTAATGGCACTGGTTGAGACATCGACCGCCAAATGGAGGCTGTTCAGGCTTCCCAATTTATTATCGATCTCGCTCATGCTTTCGTTCCTTGCTCTTATCTCGTTCATTATTGTAAAAGGAGGATAATATGTCAGAGCTTGTTTTCGGTTCTAAGATGATGCAGTTGCTTATCGCATTGATACTTGTTTCTACCTTCATGATCCTTGGTTCCACGCGCCTTTATTCCTGCGTGCGGGCTTTCGCGATACAATCTTTTTTACTGGCGGGAGTGGCAGGTATAGTCGCTTATTCGACAGGAAAATCGGATATTTACATCGTCGCCATTCTCACATTGGTACTGAAAGCCGCCGTGATACCATACATTTTTATTTACATTATCCGTGAAATAAAGGTAAAAAGGGAGATAGCCCTCTATGTGAACATCTCACCGTCGCTCATAATCGGGGGCGTGCTCGTCGTTATCTCCTATTATCTTGTACGCTCCATAAACATCAGGACTGAGCTTTCAAGCTTTGCGCTCTCAGCATCGATATCGCTTGTATCCATCGGGCTGTTCATCATGATAAGCCGAAAAAAAGCGATAATGCAGATGCTCGGAATCCTGCTCATGGAAAATGGGCTTTTCCTTGGCGCCATATCCCTGACATACGGGATGCCGCTGCTGGTCGAACTCGGGATATTCTTCGATGTCCTGATAGGCGTTCTTATCATGGGGATCCTGATCTTCAGGATAAACAAAACATTTGAGAGCATAGATACCGACATGCTTAAGACATTGATAGGGTGAGCACATGATAGAATACCTGCTTCTTGCGCCTGTACTCACAGGCATCTTATGCTTTTTCACAAAAACGCGAAAACAGGTCGAGTTCGTAAGCATAACCGGCTCTGTAGTCACGCTTCTTCTCGGCATGGATCTCGTAGTTGAAGTTTACAGGCATGATATTATCGTAACATGGCAGGATGCACTATTTGCAGATGCCTTCAGCGCGTTTATCGTCCTTATCGTCTCTATAGTGGGCTTTGTTGCGTCCCTCTACTCTACAGGCTACATGGGACACGAGTTCGAGCACAATATCATTGACATGAAACGGTTGAAAATGTACTATGTCCTTTTCCACAGCTTCATGTTCACCATGCTCCTTGTGGGCGTAACGAACAACCTCGGTCTCTGGATCGCGATCGAGATGACCACGCTTGTCTCAGCCCTGCTGATGATACTTTATTCCAGGAAATCTTCGGTCGAAGCGGCATGGAAATACATGATCATATGCACGGTGGGCATCACTTTTGCGCTCTTTGGCACCATACTCACGTACTATGCATCTGTAAAGATACTGGGTGAGTCCGGGGAGGCGCTTAACTGGACATCGCTTCTTGCAGTCGCAGACCAGTTCGACCCAACCATAATGAAGCTTGCCTTTATTTTCATACTTATCGGCTACGGCACAAAAGCCGGACTTGCGCCCATGCATACATGGCTTCCGGATGCGCACAGCGAGGCGCCAACGCCGGTGAGTGCACTTCTTTCAGGTGTTCTTCTTAACTGCGCAATGTACGGCATCATCCGGTTTTATACGATAGCCACTAAATCCATAGGCACGGAGTTCGGAAGCAACCTTCTTATAGTGTTCGGGCTCCTGTCTATCGGTATCTCAGTGCCCTTCATCCTTTTGCAGGAAGACTATAAGAGGCTCCTGGCATACAGCAGCGTGGAGCATATGGGCATAGTAGCGCTCGGCATAGGTTTTGGCGGTGTTTTCGGCGTTTTCGGGGCAATACTTCACATGTTCAACCATGCAATGACGAAGTCGTTCATGTTCTTTGGCGCGGGAAATGTGCTGCTGAAGCATGAGACCAAGGAGATAGATAAGGTATCTGGCGTAGTAAAATCAATGCCAGTCACAGGCACGATGCTGATAATAGGGGGACTTGCTATCACAGGCTCACCACCATTCAGTATATTTATCAGCGAGTTCACGATACTTGCAGCGGGTTTCTCGCAGGGGCATATAGTTCCCTCAGTCCTTTTCCTCTTCTTTATAATTACGATATTTGCAGGCTTCTTCTATCATATCAGCAGGATGGTATTCGGGACGCCGCAGCCAGGAATAAAGAACGGGGACGTGAGCAGATGGATGCTGGGTGCTATGGCGATATTGATTGTTTTCGTGCTTGTGCTCGGTGTCTACATACCTCCGTTCTTTAATGAGATGCTTATGAAAGTCGTGAATGTTGTGAGGTGAGATACTATGAAAAGCCAGTACGTTGACACGATCAAAAAAGAATTCAAAGAATTTGTTATAGGAGATCCCGCATTAATTAATGAGACCTATCTCACGGTAAAAAAAGATACGAATGTTATGGCATATGTGGACGCCGTAAGAAAGGAATTCGGAGGGCTTATTACAGGAGAAGCGGTCCTGCGAAATGAGGTATATCTTACGATAAAAAAGGATGCGAACGTAAAAATATGCGACTACTTGTATCACCAATTTAACATTCCTCTTGTTTCAATATTTGCCACGGACGAACGGAAAAAGGACGGGCATTTCAGGGTTCACTACGTTTTTTCATGCGACAGGGAAGACGCGTTCATTATCCTGAAAATAAATGTCGAGGAAAAGTCGCCCCGGTACAGGTCTATTACCTCAACGATACCTGTTGCGAACTGGTATGAACGGGAGATGCAGGATATGTTCGGTCTTGTTCCCCTGGGTCATCCTGACCCGAGGCGCCTTATCCATTTTGAGGATTGGGATGCGGGTTTATATCCGCTTCGAAAGGATTTTGATATTAAAACAAAACCAAAACGTGTGAAGGGAGAATATGTCTATCGCAGGGTGGATGGCGAAGGGGTTTACGAGATACCCGTCGGACCCGTGCACGCAGGGGTCATCGAACCCGGGCATTTCAGGTTCAGCGTTGCAGGCGAGCCGATACTCAACCTTGAAATAAGGCATTTTTATACACACAAAGGCGTTGAGAAGCTGTTCGAGAGCATCCCATTCGATAAGGCTGTTTTCCTTGCAGAGAGAATATCGGGAGATAACTCGGTGGCGCATGCTGTTGCGTTTTGCCAGGCGATCGAAAAAATAGCAGGTGTTGAGCTCCCACCCCGCGCAAAATACATACGGACGATCCTGCTTGAACATGAGCGCCTGTACAATCACCTGGGAGATATTGCAGGAATAGCGACCGATGTAGCATTCGCGTTCGGGGCTGCCCAGGCTAACAGGCTTAAAGAAGATCTTTTGCAGTTGAATGAATACGTTACCGGAAGCCGGCTCCTCCGGGGGATGAACACCATCGGAGGCGTGCGCCGGGATATCGGTGATAAGAAGGATAAGATATTACTTAAGCTCTCAACATTCCAGCAGGAATTCAGGAAACTGATGGAGCTACTCATGGAAATGCCATCGGTTGTGGACAGGATAGAGACAACGGGACGAATCTATAATGACATTGCGAAAGAACTGCATGTTGTTGGACCTGCAGGGCGCGCTTCGGGTATGGACAGGGATACACGGCGCGACCATCCGTATGCGGCTTATCGTGAACTTAACTTTAAAGTGCAAACGCACAAAAGCGGCGACGTGTACGCAAGGACGAGGGTAAGGGCTGATGAGGTTCATGAATCAATAGCGATAATCGAGCAGGCTCTCTGGTCTCTTCCTGAAGGGGCTGTTAAAACCGGGGTCAAAGATATCCCGGACGGCTGCGCGCTTGGCTACACCGAAGCGCCCAGGGGAGAGACGATTTACTGGGTAAGGACGGAGGGAGGAAGGATAGAGAGATGCAAAGTAAGGGACCCGTCATTTTGCAACTGGCTTGCGATAGAGTATGCAGTACTTGATAATATTGTCCCTGATTTTCCGATAATCAATAAGAGCCTGAGCCTGTCCTATTCGGGCAATGATATGTAGGTGAGAAAATGCTTGAAATACTGAAACGAAGATTCAGGGCAGGTATAGTAACGACGGGTTATCCTGCGGTGCCTGATATCGCGCCTCCGGGATTTCGCGGGAAACCGGAGCTTTCAGGCGACAGATGCGCGTACTGCGGCGATTGCGTCAGTGCCTGCCCGCCGGGCGTGATAAGCCTTGAAAAAGCGGAAGGCGAGGAAGCACTTACATTATCGTACTGCGGATGCATATTCTGCGGCAGGTGCGAAGAGGTCTGTCCTTATGGTGCGGTCAGGCTCACACAGGAGTATGAGCTTGCATCAAAGACAAAGGATGACCTTCAGACGATTATCCGGAGGAAAATATGACCGTGGAAAATGAGATCGAGATTATGGGACAGCGTCTCAATGAGAAAATAAATAATATGTTCGGGCGCTCCCTGCACATACGCGAGGTGGATGCGGGTTCATGCAACGCCTGCGAGGTCGAGGTGACAGCGCTCTCAAACCCGATATACGATATGGAACGCTTTGGTGTGCACATCGTCGCCTCTCCGCGCCATGCGGACATGCTGCTTGTAACCGGACCTGTGACGAGGAACATGGAACTTGCTCTCCTTAAGACATATAATGCCACGCCTTCGCCAAAGCTTGTGGCTGCGATGGGGTCGTGCGCATGCAACGGAGGCATATTCGGGGATACGTACGCAAGCGGCGGCGGTGTTGATAAATTCATCCCTGTAGATGTGTACATACCCGGGTGTCCGCCCAGGCCGCAGGCTGTGATATTCGGGTTGATGGTAGCGATGGATAAATTCGAGCAGAAAATAAGAAAAACCGGGGTAAAAGCATGACAAGATACGAGATACTTGTAGCTACGGACGGCTCGGACTATGCAAAGAAGGCTGAGATCGCCGGCATGAAGATCACAAAGTCATATAACATCCGCATGGCTGCTATCTATGTGGCTGTTGGCAGGAAAGACTCGGAGCGTGAGGAACTTGTAGCTAAAGGCGAAGAGGTATTGAACCACGTCGTCGAGACCGGCGCGCAGATGGGCGTTGACGTGCAAAAGATACTGGTCGGGGTAAGCATGCAGCGGATGCCGAAGATGGGCGCGCTGGCGGATACGGTCGCACGAGCGATTCTTGACGCAGCAGAGAAGTATAAGGTGCATACCATCGTTCTGGGAGGCAGGGGCGAGTCTGAGATAAATCCAGAGCTTGGAAATGTAGCGGAAGCAGTGGTCAGGAAAGCGAAGTGTACGGTGCTGGTGGCGCGATAAACACGAACGCATTAAATTTTTTATTTCGACAGCAATCTATTTTAATAATTATCTATTAAATCAAGGGATGTGAGTCAGAATGGCTGAGAATACAATCGAATCCTTACTTGAGGAAAAGAGAATCTTCAATCCCCACGCAGAATTCAGTAAAAAAGCGTATATAAAAAGCCTCGAAGAATACAGAGAGATTTATAACCGCTCTATTAAAGACCCTGTTTCTTTCTGGGCGGAAAAGGCAGAGCAGCTTACCTGGTTTAAAAAATGGAACAACGTTTATTCGTGGGACACTGAAAAGTTCATATGCAAATGGTTTGAGGGAGGGAAGCTGAACGTCTCCTACAACTGTCTTGACAGGCATCTTTCGGAATGGGGCGACAGGACAGCCATTCTGTGGGAAGGAGAGCCGGGAGATACTGCGAGCTACACATACAAACAGTTGCACGAAGAAGTTTGTAAGTTCACGAACGTCTTGAAGAAACGAGGCATCAAAAAGGGCGACAGGGTTGCCATATACATGCCCATGATACCGCAGCTTGTAATATCGATGCTTGCATGCACGAGAATCGGGGCCATCCATAACGTGGTATTTGCCGGGTTCAGCGCAGAGGCGCTCAGGGAGCGTATTGGCGACAGCGCATGCAAAATGGTAATCACAGCGGACGCGGTCCTCCGGTCGGGCAAGACCATCCCTCTTAAGGAGAGCGTTGACAGGGCGCTTGATAGCACAGTTGAGAGCGTGATAGTCTATAACCGCGCTAACAGCAGGATAACTATGAAAAAAGGCAGGGATTTCTGGTGGCATGAGGAAATGGCAGGTGCAGGCGGGGATTGTAAAGCCGAGGTGATGGATGCCGAAGACCCGCTGTTCATCCTGTACACGAGCGGGAGCACGGGAAAGCCCAAGGGCGTGCTGCATACTACAGGCGGATACCTGCTATTTGTCATGCAGACGTTCAAATGGATATTCGATTACCGCGATGAAGATATATACTGGTGCACTGCAGACTGCGGCTGGATAACAGGTCACAGCTATACGGTGTACGGACCTCTTGCAAGCGGCGCGACGGTTCTGATGTTTGAGGGTGTTCCCAATTATCCGCAGCCTGACAGGTTCTGGGAACTGGTGGAGAAATACAAAGTTACGATTTTCTATACTGCACCTACTGCCATCAGGGCTCTTGAGAGAAGCGGAGACAAATGGCCGAAAGGAAGAGACCTTTCAAGTCTCAGGCTCCTTGGCACGGTAGGTGAGCCGATAAACCCAGAAGCCTGGATGTGGTATTATACCGTGATAGGTAACAGGCGGTGTCCTGTTGTGGATACCTGGTGGCAGACCGAGACAGGCGGGATACTTATTACGCCTCTGCCGGGCGCAACACCGCTCAAGCCCGGTTCTGCAACGTTACCGTTCCCGGGGATTGAGCCGATGGTCGTGAAACCTGATGGCACGGAGGCTGCGGTCGATGAGGGTGGGCAGCTCGTTATCAGGAAACCGTGGCCCGGGATGATGCGGACTGTTTACGGCAGTCATGAGAAATTTAAAGAGAAATATTTCAGCCAGTTCCCCGGACTGTACCAGACAGGGGACAGCGCCAGGAAAGATAAGGATGGTTATTACTGGATAATGGGAAGGGTAGACGATGTGATCAAGGTTTCGGGGCACAGGCTCGGAACTGCGGAGATAGAAAGTTCTTTTGTATCCCATCCGGCGGTTGCGGAAGCGGCTGTGGTCGGGTTTCCCCATGATATAAAGGGAGAGGCGATATACGCTTTTATCACGCTTAAGGAAGGCGTTATAGCCACAAAGGAACTAAAGGCAGAGCTTGTGGAGCATGTCAGGAATACGATAGGTCCTATCGCAAAACCTGATAAGTTGCAATTTGCGGACGCCCTGCCCAAAACAAGGTCGGGTAAGATAATGAGGCGGATACTGAGGAAGATAGCGTTCGGGGATGTTGAAGAGCTAGGGGATATTACCACTCTGGCTGACCCGTCGGTGGTCGAGGTGCTGGTGAGGGAGAGAGAATAAGTAAGATAGATTTTCACGGATACGTACGGATTAATAAAGACAGGCATATCTTGAATTCAATCACCTGCAGCCAGCATTGAGCCGCCATACGGCATTACAATGAACCTGGCATCACCGCCGTGTTTCCGAAGCGCCATTTCCAGAGCCTTCTGCAAAGCCGCCGGGATAAAATACGCTTTCCTGACCATTTCATCAGGCAGCGAAGATACAAGATACAGATCAACCCTCTTTGCCAGAGACGCTATGAGAGCCGCTTTATGCCCTCCCATCACGAACCCGGACTTGAATCTCTCTATTACCTCTTCCCGGTTGGATCCCAGCCACTCTTCAAAAACACGGTTCCCGTACCCTTCCCTGCACTCTGCGACGAGGATGACAGAACCACCGTCTTTCACTGCATTTTTTGAATGCTCAAGCGCTTTATGTGACTGGAATATATCTATATCCTTGGGCCAGCCGCCCGGGGAGACGATTACAATATCAGCAGGCTCCACCCTGACCTTGGACATTCTATCAAGGAACGCAGCGCCTTTTCTGTGCGCATCTATATAATTTCCTGCTGATGCGAATATGATATCCTTCCTCTCGTTCAACACCGCATTAAGGATAAAATCAACGCCTATCAATTCCGCCGCTTCTTCAATATCTTCCCTTACAGGGCTATCAAGCCTGCCTGCGCACGATTTAGGGTCAAGCATCAGGGCGTGGTTCGCATCTATGCTCCTTTTTGAAGAGACCGCCGGAAGTATGGACTTTGCGCCGCCGGAATAGCCGACATAATAATGGAACTCGATAGTCCCTGTACATATCACGATATCGGCATCCGCTACAGGCTTGAATATCTCCACAGGCGTACCCCGCGACGTAGTGCCAAGATAGACGCAATCAGTTACGTTGTGCTCTATGCTCTTTACCCTGCCGTACAATTCTCCCAGTATGGTTTTTTTCTCCTCTTCGGTCTGCTTCCTGTGGATGCCAAGCCCGAAAACTACGGTTATATCCTCGACCCTGCCCGCTTTTAATTCTGATATCAGAGGCGGCAGCAGTTTTGCCGTTGGGGTCGGGCGCGTCGTATCGCTGACGATTATAACGGCATTTTTGCCCAGTTCTGCGATCTGCGATAAGCGTTTGCTGTTAACAGGGTTCCCAAGCGCTCTCTCTATCTCTTTTATCCCATCAGGAACTGAAGCTATGTTGTCCGGTCTTAAGAGCCTGACCTGATAATTTGAAGGTATATTTACTACGGTCTCTGTTTTACCGAAAGGCAGCTTGTACAACACACAGCGCTAGAACGCATAAAAATAACTTATACGTTTGCACTCGTCCTTTTTCCTGCGATATCCGGCAACCTTATTTTAATTCCGCAGTAACTTCAATACCAATATGCATGACCTGAAGAGCCGTCTTCCTGTCAATTGCTCTTCCTGCGGCATAGAAGTTCCAATCCTTTGCTTTCATATCTGCTATATTGTAACCATTAACTCTTACTGTTTCTTTCATTTCTCCTCAATTTCAGCCCATCGACATAATATATATGTATATGGGGGTTATAAATACATATGTATTTAAATTATATATGTTTTATTATATAACATGAAAATATAATCGGTTAAAAATAGCCAGGAACATTATTTTAGCGGATACTGGTCTACTCTTTATTTTGACAGGGTCTGCAGGATTAATGTATAGTCCCGAATGTTTTGGCCTTATAAAGGTCTTCTATACTTTTAAATTCTTCCAAAGACATTTATTTCAGCCTCCATGCGTTTTAGAAAGACGTTTAATTTGCTTTCTACAGGAAGCCTTGACCAAAAAGCATTCTCAGGAGTCTGAAGAAAGTGCTTTTGATCCAGGCTCTCATGAAATCGAACTGTGTTGTACCATTTCACAAAATCAGCAAACGCCTTGAATTCTGATCTGTATTTCTCGTAAAGATCATACCACTTTTCCACTTTTCCGTTTGTCTGTGGATGCTTGACC
>NZ_FZMP01000218.1 GCF_900196725.1 Candidatus Methanoperedens nitratireducens
CTGTTTGATTTTTCATCTCCAAGATGAACATCAGACACCACAATGACGCTCAATTCAGTCCCTCCTGCGTTTTTTGATACCATGGTATTAAGGTTTATATATTTTTCCTGTATCTAAATATCTAAAGCTGTAGCACCGCATTTACTATGTACAGCTGCCGGTCAATTCCACTAACCCTGACCAAAAGCTGTCCCGATCCAGTCCCCTGCGTAGTGTGTGGCACCAATGACCATCAGAGCGATGAGCAGGTGTTCCCCGATCACCTTCCATGGCTCTGCTCTTTGCTGTTTTGCAAGGTAAAAGCTGACTATCCCAAGCAGCGATAGCCCCCAGATTATGCTAACGATTATAGCCATCGTCAGTGGAAGTAGCAGAATGGGAACAATAAAAGTCATTGCGAAAATGAATTTTGCAAAAAAGTAGAGATTGTTGACATCCATATCTCTTTTGGGGTATGTTTGCATTCAGATTCTTCAGAAACGTGGATGCCCAGAGCATCAGAAAAAGCATCCGCTATCGCTATTGTCAGTATGCCGCCGATAATAACGGTCTTTGAATGGGTACCTGCATGTAAGCCTGTGATCAATCCAAGCGTTGTGATCATACCCGAAGTTATGCCAAAGCTGAACCCGGTTCGCAGCGATTCTTTCATCATAATATGTAGTACCTGCGATTAAATAATCTATGGTACTCCGGCAGTCATGATACCGCATATTGTTCTGAGTATTAAAGTATGACTATATTCTCCCGCTTAACCTTGAAACGCCCTGCCTTACTTTAAGCATTAACCTGTCCGGCACAAGTTCAAGCATATTACGATCAAGGCACGCCGCCCTTACCAGCGCCTGTATAGCCCTCTCGTAGCTTCCAAGGTTATAATATGCTAACCCGGCGGCACAATAAGCTTCAGGGAATTCGGGAGCAAGCCTGAGGGCTTCCTGGAACTCCCTGAGGGCATCCTCATACATCCCCTGTTCAGCGTAGATGTTCCCAAGGTTGTTATGTACAAGTGCATGATCTGGAGAAAGCCTCACCGCTTCCCGGAACTCCCTGAGCGCATCCTGCATCCTCCCCTGCTCTGCGTAGATATTCCCCAGATTATTATGGGCGCCTGCATACCCCGGATTACATCGCAGCGCTGTTTCAAGTTCCCTGACCGCCTCTTCGTATCTGCCCAGTGCTGCATATATATTGCCCAGGTTGCTGTGAGCTTCTGCATATCCGGGTTTAAGCCTGATAGCAGTCTCAAGTTCATTGATCGCTTCCTCGACCAGTCCCATCTTACTGCAGGTGACTGCAATGTTATTGTGGACTTCGATATAGCCGGGATCAAGCCTGAGGGCTTCACGGAATTCCTCAACAGCCTCGGCGTACCTTCCGATCATATCATACGCTATACCGAGGTTGTTATGGATATTGTGGCAAAGACCGATGCCAGAGGTCACGTGGAAAAAAGAGTAGTACTTCGTAAGAAGCCCGGAGGTTTCCTCATCAAGTTCGGATACCGGGGTTTTTAGGGAATAATAATTCTCGTTCCTGCTGTATAGCCGGGCATCCACCTCCCTTATCGAATCTATGCTGAAATCCACGAATATCATTGAATCATGAGAGAAACCATCTGTTACCAGGAAAACATGAGGTCCCGAACTTGCAGCATTTACTCCGGGCACAAGGCGGCTTAACAGTATATAGCCAAGCTGGGTGATCGCGGCGCAGGATGCAAGGAACTCCTGCTCTTTTCTTTTTTCTTCTTCCGGGATATCTGATATTTCCAGCAGGGCAAAGATATCTTCATTCCTGAGATCAAGACCGTTCACAAGAAACCGTATCAGCCTTGTGGGAGCATCGGGGCGATAGTAGCCCCTGTTCTCCAGATGAACCATCAGGTCTTTCAGGGTACTTATTAATCCTGCCGTATCTTTTGCTCCTGTGGCAGCCTTTGCGGATAGTTCAATATTGTCAAAACAAATCTCTTTGAGCAAAATATCCAGCTCGCGCAGGATAGCCTCTGCGCCTGACTCTTTGTAGCCCAGGCGCAAGAGCAGGTCTTTTGTATAGGGAATATGTGTGTCTGTCATTTTCGGATTTTTGAACGGGTTTTAAACTGATTTCTCGGTTCTATCTTAATCGATTATAAAACCATCGGGTATCTCGCTTCAGATATCTATTTAATCATAGACCGCTTAGCTTATCTGGGAGGTGAATGGTTTGAAGAAGTCTATATTCCTCAAGGATATTATGACGAAAAGAGTGGTGACCGTAGCCTCAACGCTCTCAATAAGGGAAATCGCAAAAATCATGGTGCGGGATGGGGTATCAGGGGTGGCGGTAACAAGTCCGGAGCGCGGGGTGGTAGGAATAGTCTCTGAGTGCGATGTGGTTTACCATTTTGGGAAAATGAACTGGGGGCTTTTGACAGCCGAGGAGATAATGACACCGTATGTAGAAGCCATCACGCCGGAAACAACTCTTGAGCACGCTGCAGAGGTGATGCAAAAGAAGCAGATCCACAGGTTGCTTGTGATGGACAGGGACTTGAGCGAACCACAGATGCCCGCCGGTATAGTCAGTGCCTGTGATATTGTTAAGGAGATCGGTAGTGAGAATGTTTAAAAATCTCTCAGGTCTTTAAAATGGTTCTGAAGCTTTACAACACCTTATCCGGGGAAAAAGAGGTTTTTGTTCCTCTTAACGATGGTCAGGCGAGTATGTATTCCTGCGGTCCGACAGTCTATGGTTTTGCCCATATAGGGAACCTCCGTGCCTACGTTTTTGCGGATGTTCTCAGGCGGTATCTTGAATTCAAGGGCTGCACCGTCCGGCAGGTCATGAACATCACAGATCTTGATGATAAAACTATCAGGGCATCAAAAGAGCAGGGCGTAAGCCTCAGGGAGTACACTGATAAGTACATCAGGTTCTTTTTCGAGGATATCGACCTTCTCAGGATAAGGAGGGCTGATGTTTATCCAAGGGTCACTGACCACATAAATGAAATGGCAGATATGGTCAAAGTACTGCTTGATAAAGGCTATGCTTATCGGAAAGATGGTTCCGTTTATTTTAAGGTCAGTGAATTTCCTGATTACGGGAAACTTGCAAAGATAGACCTCTCCCGGATAAAGCCCGGCGCTACTGTTGAAGCGGATGAATACGAGAAGGAAGACGTGCGCGACTTTGCGTTATGGAAGGAAAAGAAAGCGGGCGAGCCGTTCTGGGTGACCGTGATAGGCGAAGGGAGGCCGGGCTGGCATATCGAGTGCTCTGCCATGTCAATTAAATATCTCGGCGCGACAATAGATATCCATACCGGCGGCATAGATAACATATTTCCCCATCACCAGAATGAGATAGCCCAGAGCGAGGCGGCAACAGGGCAGAAATTCGTGAGATACTGGATGCACTGTGAACACCTGCTCGTCGATAATAAGAAGATGTCCAAGAGCCTGGGGAACTTTATTACCCTGAGGGACGTGATGAACCGGGGCTACAGGTCGGAGGCTCTGCGGTATCTGTTCGTTTTCTCGCACTACAGGTCAGGGCTTAACTTCACCTGGGATTCTATCGGGCACGCCTCGAATACCCTTGACAGGTTAAACCAGTTCGTTGAACGGCTTGCGGGTTATAATTCAAAATCCCGAAATAATGAGGAAATAACCGTGCTAACTGGCAGGACTGCAGAGCGGTTCAAGAGCGAGATGGATAACGATCTGAACACGCCCGGGGCATTTGCTGCTATCTTCGGCATGGTCGGGGAGGTTAATACCGCCATAGAGAAAGAGGATTTGAGCGCCGGGAATGCAAAGGCTGTTTATGAGCTTATGCTCAAGTTCGATTCGGTTTTGGGTGTCCTGACGCTTAAAGAAAAAGGAGAACTCCCGGGAGAGATAGAGACGCTTATCGGGGAGAGGGAAAAAGCAAGGAATAGGAAGGATTTCAAGCAGGCTGATGAAATAAGGAAAAAGCTTGAAGATATGGGTATTGTACTGGAGGATACGAAAGAGGGGGTGAGGTGGAGGAAGAAATAGCCTCTTTTTATGCTCTCATCCCTGCCTGAACCGTTTCTCCACCGAAGCCACATGCCCCTGGAAGCCTTCAGCGTCTGCCAGCCTGGTAATGGTATCCTTCAGGTTCCTGAGCCCGAGTTCATTTATTATCTGCACACACGACTTCGTTATAAAATGGTTCACATTAAGACCTGAGACCATTCTTATATATCCCCCTGTGGGAAGCACATGGTTGGTACCGGATGCGTAGTCGCCTGCCACTGCCGGGGCATATTTTCCCACGGATATGGAGCCGGCATGCTGCACTTTTTCAAGGACATCCAGCGGGTCTGATACCATGATTTGCAGATGCTCGGGTGCAAGCCTGTCCGATGTGATGATTCCTTCATCCATGCTGTCCGCTATCAGGATGGCAGCATGCTCCAGGGATTTTTCAATAATGTCCTTCCTCGGCAGGGCTTTAGCCTGAGTCCCAAGTTCTTTTATGACCTTTTCCGCAAGCTCTATGGAGGTCGTTATCAGGATAGCAGTGGCTTTTGAGTCATGCTCCACCTGGGCTATCATGTCTGCCGCTATCCATTCTGCCTCCCCGGATTCATCAGCAAGGATAACGATCTCCGAGGGACCGGTGGGGAAATCAATCTCTACGGTGCTCCTGACGAGCATCTTTGCTGCAGTGACGTGCACGCTGCCGGGTCCGACTATTTTATCCACTGGCGGTATGGTCTCCGTACCAAAAGCCATGGCTGCTATCGCATGAGCGCCGCCGACCTTGAATATCCTGTCCGCCCCTGCCATGTCGGCAGCCACCAGGGTAAGCGGGTTGACCTTTCCCTCCTTATCCGGCGGTGTACAGACAGTCACTTCAACCACGCCTGCTATCTTTGCAGGGATCACGGTCATCAGGGCAGTAGAGGGATATGCGGTAGCTCCGCCGGGCACGTAAGCGCCCACGCTCGCTATTGGAGTTGATTTGTACCCCAGTGTCATGCCGGGCTCGACTTCAGTGAGCGAGAGCCCGGGCTCTATAAGGCTGCCGTGGTAGGCTGCTATATTGAGAGCGGCATTTTCCAGCGCTTCGATAAGCTCCGGCGCCACAGCTTCGTACGCGTTCTCTATCTCGATGTCCTCCACTTCGATTTGCAGTATGTCGGCCCCATCGAACTTTTTTGTAAGTCTTCGTAAAGCCTCATCGCCTTCCCTCTTGACTTCCTCTATTATTTTGCTCACATCGCTCAGAACATTAAAAAATTCCATCTCCCTTGGCATAACCCGCTCGATATCGTCTTGGGTAAGCTCAGATATCCGTTTGTAAAGCATGCATAACACTCCAATAACAATAATAATCCTTTATGATGATAATCTTAATGCAAGTCCGCTGGTAAGGTCGGGCTATCTGTTGTCCTGAGCAAGAAGGTACAGCACGAGCTCGCTGCCGTTAAAAAGAACACGACATATCTGAGGAAATTGTTTAGATATCTCTTTTATTCTTGCATTCCCGCCAAAAAATCTATCAAAATCCCCGGCTCTGCCAATCATCAATATATCGATGAACCCTTCCTTGCTTTTGCATTTATTCGCCTTCACCACATAGCCGGCGGATTCAAGATTTTCCAGATATGCCGCTAACCTGTTATCTTTTATTGCTATCTTTGTTTTACCATCGATGAAGGAAACCTCTTTCATCGCGTTCAGATTCGAGGCATTCTGTCACTCTTTTTCTGTGAGCACATCAACCCGTTGATGGAGCTCGGACACGCTCTCTGCAAGGTTTTTTATCAGTTGGGCGCACCTGTCGGCATAATTCGCTGCCATTGTAACATCAACGGCTCCTTCGGATGCGATATCCTTTGTCGTATCCGCAATATCTTTCATCAACCTGTCAGCCATTTCTACAATTTCTTCCGGGGTATATACAGTCATTTTAACACTCCTCACTCGTTAAGGATTAAATATCCCCAATGCATCATTAATATTTTGATTGGCATTTCCGGAACAGCCCAAAAAAGGCTGTAATATAATAAATCGACATATTTATTATGATAGAAGGTATCTTGGAGCACGGAGAATTGCAATGAAGGAACAAGTTGAAGTACGCTCATTAAAAGAAGGAAAGTACGTCCTGATAGATGAAGAGCCCTGTATCATCAAGAGCATGACCCACTCAAAAACGGGAAAACACGGTTCTGCAAAGTCCAGGATAGATGCTATTGGCATATTCGACGGCACCAAGCGGTCGATCATAGCCCCTGTAACCGATAAGATATACGTCCCTATAGTAGAAAGGAAATCAGGGCAGGTGATCTCGGTTTCAGGTGGTGTTGCCCAGATAATGGATATGGCGGATTATTCCACACTGGAATTAAAGATCCCGGAAGACCTGAAGGGAAAGATAGAGGCAGGTAAAGAAATCTCCTACCTGATCTCGATGGGAAAGATGAAAATAGACATACGAACATAGATGCATAGAACTGTTTTTGCGGACGCAAACTCCGATTATAAGGACGCACGATATGTGATTTGCGGGGTGCCTTTTGACCGCACCTCGTGTTTCAGGCGCGGGAGCAGGTTCGCGCCTCAGGAGATAAGGAACAACTCCTATAATTTTGAGACGTATAACCACTTATTTTATATCGACCTGAAGGATGTCGATATTCACGATGCAGGAGACCTGGAAGTAGCACAGGGTATAGATGATACGCTCAAGATGCTGTCCGTTCATGCTGATAAATATGTCCGCGACGGGAAAATCCCGGTAATGTTAGGGGGTGAGCATTCACTCACGCTGCCTTTTATCAGGGCGTGCAAAACAAAATACCCGGACATTGCGTGCGTGGTACTCGATGCACACCTCGATATGCGTGAGGAGTACGAAGGCGAGCGGAACAGCCATGCGTGCGTCTCAAGGCATATAATCCAGGACGTGACAGGAAAATACGTCTCCATCGGCATACGGAGCGGGGCGCGCGAGGAATATGAGTATATTAAAGAGAATAAAATAAGGATGTTCTCTGCTGAAGATGTTCTTTCGACGGGCATCGAGAGCGTGATCAGCGAGCTTCGCGGTTATATTAATGGACCTGTGTATTTATCGATCGACATGGACGCCATCGACCCGGCATATGCCCCGGCTATCGGGACGCCTGAGCCTTACGGATTGACGCCGCGTGATGTAAGATCGGTGATCGCCTGTCTTGCGCCGCATATTGTGGGTTTTGACCTGGTTGAGATAGCGCCTGCCTATGATTCGGGCAATACTGCGCTGCTGGGCGCAAAACTTGTCAGGGATTTTATAGCGGCGAACGCTAAAGCTACTTTATAAGTTGTTGCATAACCATCAAACCTCTATTTTGCCTTAATCCCGGATAAAACGATATATTTTCGATTTATAGTAGTTTATTCACTTTGAAAAACTATATATACTTTTATTTTCCTATAAAAACAAACGTAAATTTTAATTAAGAGGTGAAAATAAATGACACAACAGGTACCACCGGTACTTCCACTGGCTCCGGTTGAGCGGATTATCAGAAAGGCAGGGGCTGACAGGGTCAGCGAGGGAGCAGGTATTGAGCTTGCTAAAGTTCTTGAGGATTATGGGTTGGAAGTTTCCCGCGAAGCCATAACTCTGGCAAAGCACGCGGGCAGGACAACTGTCAAGGAAGAGGATATCAGGCTTGCAGTTGCGAGAATTAAAAAAGTGTAAATACACCTATCTCTCAAAATTGAAGCTTTGCTTCACGATCTTTAGAGCGCAGTAATTCCCGCACATGGTGCACGCCTCTTCATCCGCAGGCGAGCGGCTGTCCCGGACTGATTTCGCATGAGCCGGGTCAATAGCAAGCTCGAACATCCTGCCCCACTGCAGATCACGCCTGGCGCGCCCCATGTTAAGGTCGCGCTCCCTATCGTTATTTTTTACCATGTCCCCTATGTGCGCGGCAATCCTTGCAGTTATCACTCCCTGCCTCACATCCTCGATATTGGGGAGAGCAAGGTGCTCGGCAGGCGTTACGTAGCAGATAAAATCTGCGCCGCTTGCGCTTGAGATGGATGCACCTATGGCAGCAACTATATGGTCATATCCGGGCGCGATATCCGTGACCAGGGGTCCCAGCATATAGAACGGCTTCTCGCCGCTCAGGCGCTTCATCAGCTTCACGTTAGCGTCTATTTCATCGATCGGTATGTGCCCCGGTCCTTCCACGATGGTCTGCACGCCGGCTTCATGCGCCCTGTCCGACAACTCGGAGTTCATGATAAGCTCCTGTATCTGCGCTCTGTCAGTAGAATCATGTACCGCGCCTGCGCGCATGCCATTGCCCATGCTCAGCGTGACCTCATGCTCTTTCATTATTTCAAGCAGGTAATCGAATTCGCTGTACAGCGGGTTTTCCTTCTCGTTATGCAGCATCCATGCAGTCATGAACGCCCCGCCGCGCGAACAAAGACCCCCGAACCGTCCCTGTTTTTTAAGGCGCTCGACAGTGAGGAGGTTGATGCCCGTATGGATTGCCATGAAATTTGTTCCCAGCTTTGCCTGCTCCGCAGTTATATTGAACAGTTCATCCTCTTTCATGTCCACGGCGCTGCCGTATTTGCGGATAGCCTCGATGAAAGCCTGGTACAGGGGCACGCTTCCCACAGAGAGGGTAGTGGAATCAATCACCTTTTTTCTTATCTCGTAAAAATCCCCGCCCGTTGAAAGCTCCATGAGCGTATCCGCGCCTGTCGCTTCGGCAACCCTCGCCTTTTCTATTTCCATATCGATATCCACGATGTCGGATGATGTGCCGATGGATGCATTGACCTTCGTGCGCAGTCCTTTCCCTATTCCACATGGCTTTGTATAGCGGTACGGGCTCACAGGGATGACTATCCTGCCGTTAGCAAGCCCGCGGCGCACGAATTCTGGCTCAACGCCTTCATCCGCTGCGACCAGTTTCATCTCTTCTGTCAGATTGCCTTTTTTTGCTTCGGTGATAAGACTCATAAATATTACCGGCTTTCGGAAGGAAACAAGTTATATTTAAAAGTGTTCAATCAACTTAGTTGAACTGAACGCAAGTGGAGTTGAGTTTCAGTTTCCGTTCGTCAGCAGGTATATGCTTGTCACCGCAAGGACAATCCCGGCCGCGACCCGCAGGTTCATCGCATCCTTAAGAAGAACAACGCCCAGGAGCACTCCGATAACAAGGTTCATATTCACAACAGGTGCAACTTTCGATATCGGCGCCTGCTGGAGCGCCAGGAAGTAGAGGATTGTCCCTCCTGCTGCGGCGATGCCCCCGATTATACCGTATTTGATGCTATTGTAATCGATATCCAGATTGTTCTTCGAGATAAGATACGCCCCGATGATCATCTGTGCCAGGAACTGGGCTGAAATAAAGAACATGGACGACGCGATGGGATTACCGTTACCTGAAGCCACCTTAATGAAAAAAACCATAATACCGTAAAGGAGTATGCATGCAAGGGCATATATTATCCAGTTCATAGAACTATTAGTAGAGCGCCGGAAGGGATAAATATTACTTCAAGACCTCGCGGCTTGAGTCCCTTATATTCCGGGCGAGCTCATCGAATGAAGGCGGACGTATCATGAAAACATCCACGTCCGGTGGATACTCGACCGGTCTTTCGTCGGTTATAATAAGGACGCCACTTGCATCTTCAGGCATTTCCCCGATAAGTTTTGAGACAAGCCGGCTCATTTCATCCTGGGTTTCCTGGATTTTTTTTACGAGGTAATTTCTCCATCCCTCAAAATCGATATTCTTTCCAAAGAACTCTTCGTGGAGCTTTTTTATCTCGGGCAGGAATGACTTGGAGTACTCATCAAAAAGCAGTCTTGACCGTCCGATGAGTTCTTCTTTATCAATTCCCTTAATATTTGCCCCTTTCTCGATCAACGTTTTAGCCAGCTTGTAATGGCTGCTGTCTTTCCCGTACCTTTCGAAAAATCCAAGACCGGCGCTCTCATCCTCGTTAATACCTTCAACATACACTATGCCGATATCCCCGTAGGTCGATGCGAAGTATCCGATCTTTTCATTTACTTCGCCCCAGAACCTTTCGATCTTTGCGTTATCGATATTGAATTGCAATGCCAGCTCCTCAAACGGCAGCGTTGGCACTACATAGAGTTTTCGTTTCGATTTGTAGCTCTTCACTTCAGGTTTTTCTATTTTTCCAAGCTCTACCATGGTTTAATTGTTAATATCGAAGAAATATAAACATTACTAATGTACACGCAAAAATAAAAAGAGGACAGGTTCCCCTGCCTCAGTTGTTATTACGCCGCATCAATACGAAGTAACATGCCAGTAACCCGGCTATGAAAACACCGAGTCCGAACCCGGGAGTTGATGGAGTTGGCGTAGGTACCGGAGTTTCAATCACCGGAGTTTCTACAGGCATTTGAGTTTCCGTAGGTGCCGGAGTTGCAATTAAAGGAGGCTCTGTAGCTATTGAGGTCGCAGTCGATGTTACTGTTGCTGTCGAAGTGGCAGTTGAGGTCGCAGTCGATGTTGCCGTTACCATCGAGGTAGCGGTTGTCGTTGCCCCTGGTGTTGTAACTGGAGCTTGCCCTATTGTAATCAATGCCGCACCTGGATTAGTGACATGGTTGGTTTGGTTCTGAAATTGCATGCCATAAGAATTAAGTGTTCCTCCGCCTGCAGGATTAACGTGACAGATGCTGCAGGTAGCATTTGTGCTAAAAGTCGTATTGTAGGCATCCAGATATTGCTGAGTTGCAACAGCTCCTGATATCCAGATCGAAGCTAACGATACTATCAAAAATAATTCAAGTACTATGTTCCTATTCATTTGTTTCTCTCCTATTCTCTCTTCTTAAGAGTACATGTTACATGTCGATGGAGGGATTTTAACGACAAACTGGAGCCGTACTACAAGATTAGCACGGTATTCCCACCATGAAATAATAATCCCCGTGTTATCAACACGAACTGAACATCCCTATCTTTATGTTATAGTTATTTTATACTAATAAGCCTTGCGGTGGACTGGAACGAAATGCACATCTTCCATTGCTGTGTTCTCTTTACCCATATATTTTCTACCAGTGTAACATTCCAAATTACATCATCCAAAAAATATATATTACAATAAGTATAATGTTATACCTGAACGGTACACTAAAGGAGGAGACTATTTGAAAAATGTAAAAAAGGTTTGTTTTCTGCTGGTATTCGCTATGCTTTTCTCCGTAGCGGCACAGCAGGCGTATGCTAAAGATTACGTAATAGGGGAACATAAGGTCCCGGTAACGAAACCAGATCCCGCATCAACATATGTCGGGTCTGAGAAATGCAAGATGTGCCACCCTGATAAATACGATGGCTGGAAGACATCCGGGCATCCGTACAAATTGAACACCCCGGCGCAAGCCCAGGCATTCAATTCACCAGCCATACCTGTCCCGGACGGATACACATATAATGATATTTATCTGGTCATAGGGGGTTGGGGCTGGAAGTCAAGATACCTGGATAATAACGGATACATCATCACAAAGACCGGGGCTAATAAGAACATAAATGGCTCGAACCAGTATAACCTGGCAACAAAGACCTGGGTGAATTATTCGCCAGGCAAGACCTTAAAATTCGACTGCGGTAACTGCCATACAACGGGCTATTCCCTTACCGGCAGCCAGGATAATAAACCGGGTATTGTCGGGACATGGGAAGAAAAGTCCATAGGCTGCGAAGCGTGCCACGGACCCGGCAGCGTGCATGTCTCCAAGGGCGGAGGAAAGGGCGTAGGCATATTGAAGAATGACTCTGCCGCGCTTTGTGGAAATTGTCATACAAGAGGTGCTGATAATACTAAGATAATGTCAAAAGACGGATTCGTAGAGCATCATGAGCAGTACCCTGAGTTCCTCAACAGCCCGCATAACGCACTCGGTTGTGTCTCGTGCCATGACCCGCACAAGGGAGTCCGTGCAGGACAGACAAATCCCACACCCGGAGCAGGAATAAAGACACAGTGCTCAACATGTCATGCAAAACAGAATACCGATTTTACGGGAAGTACGATGCAGAAGGCTGGCGTGAAATGCATTGACTGCCATATGCCACAGGTAGGGAAATCAGCTACAGGAGATGCTGCCAAGTTCAAGGGCGATGTCAGGGAGCATCAGTTCAAGATAAACACAGACCCCGCAGCCAAGTTTTTTGACGATACCGGTAAATTCGCTAACGGCTATGTAACACTGGAATGGTCATGCCTGAACTGCCATAACGATAAGGATAAGGCATGGGCAGGACAGTACGCAAAAGGCATCCATAAATATGTAAAAGGTCAGGAGCCTGTAGCAGCAACGGCAACACCGGCGCCAACAAAGGAGTCGCCCGCTTTTGAGGCGTTCTTCGCGGTTGGGGCTTTGCTGATTGTAATGACACTGGTTAGAAGAAGGTAACTCAATACCTTCTTTTTCTTTTTTAGCAATAAGTAAGATTCTATTTATTTGCAGTGCAGACTACCTGAGAACTATCTTAAATAATAATGAAGAATCCCGAAACTATATGTACCTCCATGATATTTACTCCGTGGTAACCTTGTTGGGAATATCGTAGAAATGATAAATAAATCATTGAGATATTACAGCCGAGGAAAAATCATCGGAGGTGAAAACGTGAAAAACGAATTTTTTCTGGGATTAATTGTAGTGTTACTGTTAATGACATCAGGTACAGTGACTACCGGTGCAGCTTCCAATGCGATGCCGGGTGATTCGAATCTCCCCCATTGCAGTGCAGAATGGACGCCGGATTCAGGCGACGAACATGCTGAGGGAGGAGTCCCGCTGGATCATAACAACCCTGAGGATTGCGAAATGGATAACATGTAACGCCAGTTATATCAGAATATAGAGTAACTCTTGTAATTTCCGGTTCATTAATCTTTTTCTCTTTTTCAATACCTTCGCCACATCACTATATCTATAAGATAAGATGAATAATTCTGGGATATACCACTTGTCCTGCCGATATATCCCAGGAACTTGTATGTTCAACATTATTTCACGTCTTCAATGTTTAAAA
>NZ_FZMP01000214.1 GCF_900196725.1 Candidatus Methanoperedens nitratireducens
GAATGTTATTTAATCATCAATCCTTAGCTACATAAATACGCTTTTTTGCCGCACCTTTCATACCGACCTTGAAGGCGCACGGGAATTATTGTATAGCATGGAGAAAGAGGGGCTTCTTAAAATCATACCGTATAACGGGGTTGTTCCAAACAGAACAATTCGGGCTTCTTATGCAACAATGGAAGTGGAAGTATGACTGACAGTTATATTTTAGTTGCTGAGTTTCGGACAGCCGCCGATATCGGGAAATGCCACACATGCCAAGCCCGGCTTTCGGGAGTGTACGATATCAGAGACCCAGATAAACCCGAAAATTTTCCAGAGTGTCATTACTATTGCGGAGATTGAATTTTATGACTACGAATACTATACCTGTTACTGAGATTATCAAAGTGGTCGAGGCGTACACAGCGAGAGGTTGGGTTATTCACCCTTTGAGTAGCCCGAAGGATAACGGGAACAGCCCCGGCAAAAAGCCCTTGCTAAAGGATTGGCAAAAGCTACAGGCTACGCCAACCGATATTGAAAAATACATACAACAAGGCTGTAATATCGGGCTTGTCTGCGGTAAAAACAGTGGGGTTACTGTAATTGATTTAGATTCAATGATGTTCGCTGATGATTTGTTTAAAGGTGTTGAAAGCACGACTTTGAAAAGCCAGAGAACCGAAGGTAGGGGGCATGTTTGTTTCAAGTATAACCATGCCTTATCATCTCAAAAGCACTCAAACCTCGGTATAGAGATACTTAACGATAGAAATAACGCGGTGTTACCACCATCAATTCATAAAAGCGGTGACACCTATCGTTGGCTAAATCCAGACACCCCCTTAATTGAAATGCCGGAACAACTTATCGAGAACCTGAACCGCTTATTCAATACGGAAAAAAAGCTATTATCATTGATCAGCGATTGCAGACCGTGTTTTAAACGCTATTGGGCTGATAAAGAGAAAATTACGCACGGGGAAAATGCCCGTTATTTCTTAGGGGCATTCTGTTCTGAACTATTCAACAACGGTGCAGACCTCGATACAATAAAGATGTTCGCAAGGATCGTTTACCGGAACGACTACAATGAGAAGGTGACAACGACTGAGTACAAAGGATGGACGGAAAAGCGATTAAAACCTTGGAGATGCGAAAAGATACGGGAACACTGCGTTGGGTTCACGGATTGCGATAACTGCCCTATAACGAAAAGCAAAGAACGAAAAAATACAGGAAAGACACAAACAAAGGTCAAAGAACATGTACATGTACTTGTACTCCCGCCGATACCCCATGAAACCATAGACCCGAATCCATGCGATCTTAAGGAACTGTTATCCACATTCAGGAAATGGCTTGCAATTAAAGAAGATTATAATGTTACTGCGCCTGTTTGTGCATTTATTGGTAATTTTGTTCCTGGCGAACCCGATATTATCGGCATCATATCACCATCAGGCAGCTTAAAGACCGAAATAATAAGAAGTTATGGATTAACAGAGAATCAATACACATACCCCCTATCATCTGTAACAGAACACACTTTCGTATCAGGTCATAAGGATAATATTGATACCATACCACTCCTGCGAGGGAGGGTAGTGGCGATAAAGGACTTAACAACATTGCTTGCTAAGAAAGAAGATGTTCGTGCCGCAGTATTTGCCGATTTCCGAGATATTACTGATTGTTATGTCCATAAAGAATTTGGGAATGGAATCAAAAAAGAGTATAAGGGGTTTCATTCCTCAATCTTGTTTGCCAGTACGAACGCGATTGAAAGATACTATAGCATGTACTCTAACCTCGGTCAAAGAATGGTGTTTATCAGACCTATCAACGATCCGAAGGATGCACGAATACAAGCTGAAAAAAATAGAAACCAACTGGAATTAATGCGTAATGAATTACATTCCGTGATGATGCGGTTTATAAAGGGGACTCTTGATGATTTGAAGGTTAAAGGAACGGCGCACATACCGGATGATATGAAGGGTGAGATAGGCGAATTGTGCGATTTCCTGGCGATTGGCAGAACAACCATTCACCATGATTTTAAAGGGGAAATTGATGAAATCCCTGAACCGGAGTTCCCTACGCGCGTATATAATACGATTTGCAAGCTAACCGAAATCCACGCATCCATACATGGTCGAATGCAAGCTTCCGATGATGATAAAGCGTTCGCATTCCGGCTTATCCTTGATAATATCCCGACTATTCGATTGAGGATATTGGGGCGATTGAGGACAGGTGAACAAACCACATCTCAGATAGGTAAGCACGCGGAATTACCCACCCCTACAGCGAAACGGGTGCTGGATGAACTGACAGCATTGCATTTAGTGGTTAAGATTCCCCGCGATATGAAGGATGACGATGATTCTGATACAGATAAGCGTTCAGACTCATTTTATTTAAGTGACGAGGTAGCGGCGCAACTCGATAAATTGAGGGGTGTGATTAGGATAGGCAGTAGTATTAACAGAGATAAAACGTTAGGTACACCTAATCCAAATAGACCCTATGAATCGACTTTTGAAGTTAAAAATAATTTACATAGTAATAATGAATCACTATCAGTGAATGATGATAATACTATACCACTGGAATCACACCCCTCTATTTTGTTAGGTACACCTAATTCAAAAATTGATAATATCTTTAATCTATCTGAACCGGATGCGAACCATAAACTACAAAAATCATTAATCAATGCAAGCAAGCAATATGAACAGGAACACGGTACGATTAACTCCGATAATGTTATCAGTTTTTCATATCGATATTGCGAACAGTTCAAACCGCGCTGGGTACACAGTATTACCGGAGAATCAGGGGACTACACCCCCTCCGCTATCCTTGGTATTTGTCGAAAGGTCTTTAAATTGACACCGGAAACAACGCCAACGCCAACGCTAACTACGCCAGCACAAGTAAACGTAATGAAACGTACTGCTATACTAATAATTAACCATCGGACGGATGCTTTGATTTCATAAATTACGATTACGATTACGATTAACACGAGTCCGAACATGTCCGAACAAAGAACAAATCGTTCTTGATATTATACAAGATTTATATCTCCGCTGCCATTCTGAGAATGAGATAGTGGATGAACTGGCACGCAAGGGCGTTACGTTAGCAGATAACCCCGAATCCTCACAGCGGGCAGTACACCGAAAGATAGAATCGGTGTTGGGTGGGGTTAGACAAAACAGACAGTTGTCTAATTCGTCTAACCCTGAAGAACCCCCCACAGTTCCTGAAGAACTACAGTTATATACTGTCTGGAAAGTCTTTTCGATGTCTGATGAACAGATGAAGTACCCAGGGCAAACACCGCGCCAGATCATTGAGAATCTAATATACTACTATACCGACCCGATAACAGAAGCCACAAAACCGGACGATGTACCGATTGTACTTGACCCAATGGCAGGTAGCGGTATCGTGGGTGAAGTATGTAAAAAGATGTTCCGGCGGTATGTTCTGTTTGATTTAAAACCCATCAATCCCGAAACAATCCATCAGGGTGATTCAATGATAGAAATCAAGATGCCGGAACAGACAGTTAAAAGTAAGATAGCTAAGTTGGTTGTCGGAAAAGGACAGTTGTCTAAACCCGACAACCCCGAAGAACCACAACCATACACAGTTCCCGAACTTTCCCGAACCTTTTCCCGAAGTCATATCGAATCGGTAGCGAAACGAATCAATCCGATACAATCCGCTTTATAATCGAACACTTTCGTATCTTAATGTACCGCATTTTATCGTTAAAATCCGATTGCAGCAACAGCTTTAAGCGGCATTTAAGCAAACGCGAACGTTGTGGGGGAATCCGTCACCCAGGCGAACCGAAACGCTCTGGTTTTCTTCAGCTTTAAGCTTCGAAATTGTATATAATATATGTTTGTTATGTTATCAAAACCCCTGTATCAAAAAAGAGTTGGAACTGGGCTTACTCTATCCATCGAACTTCTTAATACCCTTGATCAAAAGCGGGGTGATGTGCCGAGAAGCCGAGCCGTAGAAAACATATTGAGGGAGCATTATAACCTTGAGAAAATCGGTCGTCGGGCGGAGGCGGAACATGTCAAGTAATGCCGGGCTTGATTTCGCGCATTCGTTGGGTTATAAGGACGAACGGGAGTTAGCCCGGCAAAACTGGAATGCTGAGCTTGATCGGAAAGTGGAAGAATACTTTGGTTCGCATATTTACTTAAAATTAAGAGAAGGATATATAAATGATTTAGTCGATTTGCGCATGTGTCTCACGGAACGAGAATACGAATTTGTCTTGACCGTGCTAAGGCGTGCTGCTTTGGATTATGAAAAGCTTGTTAGGCACGGCTGGGATGAAGGGGCGTTGGTCGGCATGAACTACCCCCGGACTTTTCGGATGGAAAACGGCAGCCGCGGACAGGAAAAGCGGCAGGCATTGATTCAGATATTTGTTTAAAATTAAAAAAGGAGATTGAAAAAAAATGACAGTGTTTATAGAAAAAGCCGGAGTTCAAAGGAAGCTCGGCAGCGGGAGCGGAAGTCAAGGAACTGTAGTTGAGCATATGTCAGCACCGAAAATCGTTATTCATCGAACAAGTACGGGTGCAATAACGGCTGATGATGACAGAGCTTCATCTCTTACAGAAAGAAGCCTGGAAGAAATCGAAGCTGCGCAACGCATATATGTAGATAGCGGTCTTGAAGAACCGCGGCGTGTGCGCGTCCGAAAGGGCGTTTTCGGGGGAATGGTTGAGGCGGACTAAATATGGCTGAAGCAGTTCTGACTACTGAACGTGTGCATGGTAAACCGAAAGACGATAATGAAACCACGCACGTCAGAATAGAAAACGAGTGGACACTTCGGGGCGATCTCAACTACTTAGCAAAAAAATTAGGGGTTGACATCAATCAGCTCCGTGAGGAACGGCGGCAAGCAGAAAAACAAGAACGACTGGACTATCTTGCTGCAAGAGAAAAGAAAAAAGAGGTGGAGACCAAAGCAAAGGAGGCAGCACTTGATAAGGTTGTTCTGGAAGGTTATGGAACAAGGTTTTTTGTGACACTTGGCGACCACAGACTGAAGAAATTAAAGGATTTTAATGACTTTAAATGCCCCACTTGCGGCGTCCCCATGCCTGGAATCCGTGCATGGCTTCATGAGTTGGTGGGGGCAAACCGCCCTATCTATTTGTGTTCAAATGTTTTTAATGTCCATAAAGCCATAGCATGCGTGGACACAAACGATTTGCCTTGCCCTAACGGGCATAAGTTCAGAATATTAATGCAGCAGTTATTATAGAACTATTAAAGGAAGTGAAAAAAATCATGAGAGAAGTTGAAGAACAAAGAGCAAGACAGCGGGAATTAATAGATGAAATCAACACGCGGATAACGCGGATGGAACAGCGACTAGATGTTGTTGAGAACGATAGGCGGCTTGGGAGTGATGCACCCCAACGGAGAAAATTTCTTCGGGATAGTTTGGAGGAGCCGGAGTATCGTGTCGAAGTTACAAAACACGGTGAGGTTTATCAGTTATAGTTTGGACTGGCTAAAATTTTGGTAAATTCTGGTGAGAGGAGTCACACCCTGGTGAGTTAGATGCGGTTCCAACTATCCGAGGAAACCCGAAAAGACCCAAGTCAGACCGGGAAGCTGCGCAACGATTTTGCAAAAAGCATATTACGTGTTTTCAAGTTTAAGTGTCCCGCCGATCTCGGAGAACTGTATACGCGCCTGGGCAGGGTTCTTGATAAGTACTTACGTTCTGGCTATCTTGCAGGTCAAATATACGCCGCGGTTGTTCTGAAACAATACAAGCCCCCCTTCAAACCAATTGCGGATGAAGACGGGCTTTCAAATATAATTGCTAATGCTCAAATAACATTAGAGCAACTGCTGGATGGTTCATATCAACCCAATGCAAGTTTAATAACCGTCCTAACGACCCGGCTGATGTATAGTTTTCACCTGGGACTCGTGGACTTTTCGCGGGCGCATGGCATAACGGAGTTTCAATTCATTAGTTCAACCGGGTGCTGCGCCGAATGTGATTGCGGTGCGGAGAATGGCGCGATATATACTATTGCCGATACACAGGTAGGGAGATGCCCCCCACTACATGAAGGATGTGTTTGCATTCTCGTCCCGGTGAGGTGATACTGTAAATGGCGTTCATAGTAAAGAGCGAATCGCGGGAGGCAGTTCGAGAAAGAATAGATTATATCGTGGATTGCATCGAGAAGCAAGGTCGCTTTAATTTCCAATTGTACGTTCGAGAATCCGCGGATAGGTATGGTTGGTGTGAGGGCAGGCTGAAGTTGCAGTTCCACAAGCCAGCCTATCCAAGCGATTACAAGAAGCCCGATAGATTGCGCGTACTGCCGGGCTCGCACTCATAGCTTCAGAAGCAATCCAAACGACCACTTTAAAATGAAATGTCGAATGCCGAGCCTCGTAAACGCGCCATATCGCGTTTTCAGTGTGAGCCTAGTGATTTGCTACCTACAATTGTAGAATACATAGAGTTTTATATGAACAAAATGAAAAAATTGTGGAAGTTCTGGTAATAAAATTAAACACCGAATATTTTATGTGTACAAAGAAAAGTAATAACGCGAAATGAGTTGGTTTGAAAGGTATGGAATTGTTGGAATATATTACGTAATACTGATTGCAGGCATACTGATTGCAGGCATGCAGAATGCAGGCAAACTAAGTGCAGATGATTTTAACAATCTTTCTTCAATAGCTATAGCTATTGGAGGGGGGGTATCTGTTTCTGCTGGTTATTTAATAACGATTTTTTCTCAATATATTTATTATTATTGGTTGTGTGAATCGTATCAGGTTCATAAAACAGTATGGAAAAATATACCAATATTTAAGAATTATAAGAATTGTTGCAACGAGAAAAGCATAGAGACGCGCCTTGCGATTATTCAACGTCTAATTGTACTTCCAAATGATAATTATAATATTGAACAAATTAGATGGTTTCAAGAATATAACACAAAACGTTGGGATGTACTCGTCATAAGCTTTTCAGTAATGATTGCGACTCCATTAGCTTGGCTGACTGCATTATTAATATTATTTATAAATAATATTTGTTTTAAGCTTGATTTTAGAATGTTTATAATATTTATAATATCTTTTGCAGTAATTATTATCTCAAATTGTAGTAGAAAACTGATGTTCGAACAAATTGTTGAAGCTTACAAATATTATTTCACAGCTTTGACAAAAAATAAAGGAACAGAAATAGAAGACATGTCAGAAATCCTTGATATGTAAAAATAGCAAAAAACCATATGTTGTTCGCTGTTTCGCGAACACAGTTGTATAAACGTAATTGCGTAATTGCCCCTCATTATATCCAATCCGATATGGTGGTGTATCCAAAAAAGGTGTGTAGGATATAATGGGGGCAACATCTTTTTTTTTAAGAACATATATTTGTTTCGGTCACAAAGAGAAAAGAATATAATCCACATTTATTCGCATTGCTTATTTTAATTTATAGCGCACGAACGACCCCCAGGGTAACATCTGAGTATAGGTAAAAGAAAAGAGCATTTAGCACCATAAGCAGGGTCGCAACCATCTTTTCCTGAGAAACCCCAATGTTTTGTATATTGAAGGGATGCGGGGGGGTGTTAAAACTTTCGGCAATCTTGCCGTTTGTTTTGAACCCATCTATTATTTTACTAACACCCATTTGAGATAGTCCCACGTCCTTAGCAATTTCTTCTTGCGTCCAACATGAAACCAAGGATGTGTTGGTCGCGGGCTTCATTTTAATTCAGGAATAGTTAATAGAGGTATTTATGATAAGATATACTTGTCCTCAGGAAGTTATCATGTTATATTTAATAATAAATATGGAAATAAGGATATATGATTTTGGTATAGACTTGATGGAGAATACATTCAATAAAAAACAAAATGAGAAAGATAAAAAGGTAAGATAAATAAAAGATACATTCCAAGGAAAGACAAAATATGAAAGATGAGATAAAGAAATATAAACCTGATATTAATAAAGAAGAAGAAATTTGGATTAAAGAATTTTATGAGGGAATAGGAAATGCACTATTTCTTGTAGAACAAGATACTGATACATCTTTAAGACAGGGTTATATTCTTTTAGATCAAGCATTAGAAAGATTTTTACTTAATTATCTTAAACATATTGAAAAAGCTGATTTGATAAAAGATAATAAAGGTAAACCTGTCCGGTTTGATGATATTATATCTGCATCAAAAAATAAAATAGACAAATCAGCAGGTTTATTATATAGAATTTCTCAACGTCATGATGTAAGAGACGAATTACAACATCGCATAGCGTTTACATTAGGAAATACATTTCATGATTATTTAAATGATATAATCTCGTTATGTAAATTGATAAAATTGAGTGATATAGATGACAAGATAAATACAGAAAAACATGACATTGTAGAAAAAGTTAAACAATCAATATATAAGAAAAATAGAGATGATTTTTCGAGAATTTTAAACATTGTCGGCGAATTTCTAAATGAAGAATTTAAAATTATGAATGGAAATTATGTTCCAGATATTCTATTAGGATGCGTACCAGGAGATACTTCTGGTGCTATTGATAATATAAAAATTATCGTTTCTGGAATGATAATTAATGATAAGAAGATCAGAATATTAGAATTAATAGATAATGATACAGAAATTTTTCGACATACTTTTTTGATTTCTCAAGAAGGTTCTATGTTGTGGTATTGTTTTTATAAATGTTTATGGTCTAAACTCGGAGAACATGTAAGATATGAACTTTCAATAATTCAAGAATTTATAGAGCATAATAAAGATAAAATCACTTACGATCAATGCATTAGAAGTGGTATTCATCGTAATTTGAAAGAATATTTTGAAACATTTCATTCAGATGTAATTTCATTCTTTTGAAAATAGGGATAATTTGGAACTGCGTATAATTTGCATTAAATGAAAGTGCCTCCATAATCCCTTATAGTACCACGGTACACCACAGGGTGGTTTCGTAATGGTTTTATACCCACAATAATTCTGCAATAATACAGGCAGGAAGCGATTGGGACTACGTTAAGATGGTCATCAAGCGCAGTATCAAACTACACATTAATTCTTAATAAGATTCCCACTGAAAATTTAGTTTTGGCTAAACAACATCAGATTGGTCGTGTGGGGGATGATACCACTACTGTGGGAATAGATTTCACTGAAGGATGGTTCAGGGAACTTCTTAAACTTTAGAAACTGACCGATAATCCGCGTTTTTGTACGGACGAACGTACGGATATTTATACTGACAAAATTATAAATACATTGGGTGCGTATAAGTACGTACCACAATATAAGGGGGTGACACTAAGAAATGAACGACCTAACAAACGATACAACAATTGACTTATCAATACGGCTACCACGGCAATACAAGGCGTTCTACGACCGCTTGATAAGACAGGGTGTTGATGTAGGCGACCTTGCGGATATCGCGGCAGGGGGCGTTATAGGTTATCTGAACTGCGTTCTTGACGAACTACAGGCAGGGAATGAAGTAGGTTATGCCGAACCGGATATCAAGAACCTGCACCTGCAATCCCTCACGTTATAGTGAGGGGTTCTTTGATTTGTTTCTACAATAGAAAAGGAAACCTTTTTATGTGGTATTTGCTATCTATATGATTTGTACGTATATACTATCTTTTATAATTAAAAATAAAAAACCGATAGTGGATAAAAACGTGTTCCAAAAGTGATTTAAATAAGTATCTACAATTGAAGGATAAATTAATGGAGCATCCTGGTTTTGCCATCTCATCTATTGTCCCTTGCAGACCTATCGTACGAAGAGCTCATCGATATACTTGACATTGCGTCTGACCTGAAAGAAAAAAGGGCGCGCGGGAAAACGTCCACAGGGTTAAAGAACAAATCGCTTGCCATGATTTTTGAAAAATCCTCCACACGAACACGGGTCTCGTTCGAAGTGGCGATGATCGAGCTTGGCGGGCATGCCATTTACCTGAATTACAAAGATATCCAGCTCGGGCGCGGGGAATCGGTGGCTGATACTGCGCGTGTCATGGCGCGCTATGTACATGCGATTATGGCGCGCGTGTACAAGCATGAAACGCTCACCGAACTTTCAAAGTATTCAACAGTACCGGTTATAAACGGTCTCTCAGACCTTGAGCACCCGTGCCAGATTCTTGCCGACCTGCTCACTGTACGCGAATACAAAGGGAAGCTCAAAGGGCTCAATTTCTCATGGATAGGCGACGGGAATAATGTTTGCAACTCAGCTATACTTGCATGCGCACTGACAGGGATGAAAATAACGGTTGCATGTCCTGAAGGTTATGAGCCGAACAGCGAAATTCTCAACAAAGCGAGAGATATCGGAGGCACTGTTAGTGTTATCCGTGACCCGGTAAAAGCTGCAAAAAACGCGGATATCTTCTATACTGACGTCTGGGTTTCCATGGGCGATGAGGAAGAGTACGAACAGCGTCTGCGCGACTTCAAGCCGTACCAGATTAACAGTAAGCTTTTAGAACAAGCTAAACATGATGTGATGGTACTCCACTGTCTTCCTGCCCACAGGGGCGAGGAGATAACGGCAGAAGTGGTCGATGGACCGAATTCAGCAGTTTTCGACCAGGCGGAGAACAGGCTGCATGCCCAGAAAGCGCTGCTGCTGAAATTACTATCGTGATCGCCCCATTGCGGGGGTTGCCAAGTCCGGTCAAAGGCGCAGGATTCAGGGTCCTGTTTCGCAGGAATTCGTGGGTTCAAATCCCATCCCCCGCATTTATAAGGTCTTACTTTTTTTTGCTCAAATCTTCTTCGCGGGTCCGGTTAGCTCAAAAACAGCGTGAAATAAGAAAAAAGCACATGATACAAAAAGCAACCGCCAGCAATCACTCAGGAAAGATTCATCAAGAAATGTCCTGGCTCTCAGGGTAGCGCTGTCCACACCATATTTCATAGTATGTATCCTGACAATGAGGAGTATCCCCGCTGTTATACGTTATATGTTAACTATCTTCTCCTTTGATGTTGAAAAACAGTGCAGGGTGTAGATTAATACCCCCAGGTTTATTACTGAGGTAAGCATCACGTACGGGTCGCCGTCCGGAATAAGCATATTCATGTGCGAAAACTCCAGTACATAACCAAGGTTGAACAGGAACGTGGTCGTCATAATACAGAAGACAACGATAAAACGCCTGTCCAGGCTCATGATTATAGCAAGCGGTGCGAACATGGGGAAGAGGTATCTTTCGTGTATGCGTGTAAAAAGCATGAAAAACCCGAAGAACAGGACGGCTGAAGCGAGGTATATTGACCTGTTATCCCTGTTTTTAGCTGTCCGGTATGCCACATAGGCAAAAAGTACGCCAAATAAGATATAACCCCATATTCTATAGCTTAAGAACAGGAAAGGCGTACTATCCGGCTTCCAGAAGCCAGGGAAAGCCCAGAGATTAAAAGCGTTCAGGGATGTAAATGAGTACTCATTATAGGCGGTACCATAGTTTTTTATAAGCTCAAACAGGGATGTTTTCAAATAAAAAGGCAGAGCCAGCATTATAAATACGGCAATAGATACTATGGATGCTCTTACAATCCTGAAAGGTTTCTGGCTTTTTAACAGTAAGACAATAATGAGGGGAAGGAGCAGCAGGCTCTGGGGCTTTGTTAAAATTGCAATAGCCATTGAGGCTCCTGCCAGTTCCGGCTTTTCGGATTCCATGAACATCAGAGCAAGCAGGATAAAAAAAGTATTGACCGAATCTACCTGACCCCATATAGCGGAGTTGTATATGATCGCTGGATTGAACGCATAAAATAACATAGCAGGGAAGGCTAATTTAAAACCTGCGTGTTTTTTTACAATTAAAAACACCAATAGCGCGGAGGCTATGTCCATCACATTGGCAGGGCTTTTTATTAAAATCGTAAAAGCATTGGTGTAGATATCGAAAGGGTAAGAAAAGAATAATTTATAGATAGCGCCCACGAACCACAAAATGTAGATGTAGAACGGAGGGTAGTCGGCCCATACGCTGGAATAAAAATCCTGGAATCCATTATAGTATGCTGCGCGGCTCCAGTCTTTAAAGTGCATTATATCAAGAGCGTGCCCCTCAAACTGTGAAAGATACACCCTCAGTATAAATGAGACCAACAGAGCAACTGCAATAGCTAAATGCTGTTTTTTTATATGTTTGAATCCCACGCCCATAATTCGATTTTGATCTCTGAATTAATACATATTTTTAATAATTAATCCCCGGAATAAATGGTAAAACGCCTATTCTGTTTGATTCTATTACTCAAGCTATGCTACATTTCCACTCCCCTGCTGATTATTGCTCAAAGGATGTTACGATTATTTCAAGTTAGAGGAAACCCGGTTAAGGAGCGTTTCTAACTGCTTAAGGCAGTATTCTATCTTCCGTATCTGCCCATGAGCCCGCCCTTTGCCAGTATATGTCCGTTCATCGCCTTTTCCACATCTGCCCTTGTGGCTCCGGCAGGCAGGTCAAGCTTCGTATCGAGTGCGTAAACCTTGAAGTAATATCTGTGCGGCTTCCCAGGCGGCGGGCACGGGCCTCCATACCCCACCTCACCGTAGCTCGTATTGCCCTGGCGGCTCCCATCTTTTAGCGTCTGGTTATCAGGCACTGCTTCAGGCAATCCCCGCGCATCAGGCGGGATATTGAACAGTACCCAGTGCACGAACGTTCCGCTCCGCGCATCCGGGTCGTCCATTATCAACGTAATGCTCTTTGTGCCTGCAGGTATTCCGCTCCATGTTAACGCAGGTGAGATATTCCTGCCATCGCAGGTATATACCGCAGGAATGGTTCCCCCATCCTTGAAAGCCTCTGATGAAATTAAGATATTTGAAATATTCTGCATAGCTACCTCGCCTGTATTATCTTTCTTTTCCCCTTAACTTTTTTGTCGGAAGTTGTAATTATAGTTTTCGAAGGATACCTGTATCTGCTTACATGCCCGATGAATTTCGTGTACCATGAACTGGTTACTGCCAGGCGATATGTATATATGAGATTGCATTTATAGTTGTTATTAAAGATTGTATAGGTTAGAGACTATCTGATAAGGGGGAAAAATATGCCAAAAGTAGTAATCGTGTATCTTAGCACATCGGGTAATACAAAAGCTATGGCTGATTCCATAGCTGAAGGCGTATCGTCAAGGAATGTAGATGCCCAGACAGTGAACTTCCACGAGGCAAGGATTGAAGACCTGAAATCCGCAGATGCTATCGTGCTTGGCTCATCGACCTTCTATTATAAAATGCTGCCTCCCATGGAAAAATTCATCGAAAGTCTTGAAAAAGCAAAGGTAAAAGCGAAGATAGGCGCAGCGTTCGGCTCTTACGGCTGGAGCGGTGAGGCACCTGTAATGATAGCAGAAAAACTGCGCCAGCTTGGGATTACTGTGATCGACCCGGTACTGCGTATCCAGTACCAGCCTACTGATAAAGATCTTGAAGAGTGCAAAAGGCTTGGAAAGGATATTGCCAATAAAGTGAAAGAGGCTGCTAAGTAGGTATAAACAAGACCGGGGTTATCGCATTTTAGATAACAAGTATCCACACTGCAATAGCTCCCGCGACTGCTATACATAAAAGGATCCCGGCATCGATCCATTTTTTATCAATCTTGTGTTCAGTCTTTTTTTGTTCCAGGTAAGTATCGGAATGGCTGATTATATAATCACGTATTTTACTGAGATTTATCAGCTTAAACCCGACCGTCACATACGCTGCCCATGAATAATATAAGTATGCATAGATGAACATGAAAAAGAACAGGATGCCTACCATGTTGTTCACACCGAGGGTAGAATCAAGGATTAGTCCCCCGACCGGAACGGTCATGATAGGTGCCAGTGCCCATATCCATGCCGTCTTATTATCAAAAAGCTTGTATTCGGATGTGAATAATGCCCACCATAACAGGTATATGACCAGAATGAAATAATGAACTATGCTCAGCGGATACTCAGCAACATAGACCAGTGCAGAGAACGTAAAGATTATGAGGACAAGGACTTTGGCTATGAACTTGAAAGAAGCACCCGGCAAAATATATACCTTTGATGCATCCATATCCTGCATCCTGGTCATATAATCCAGGGTAGTATCTACTTTACTGCTGGTCTGCATGAGCTGCATTTCCACCGCATTTATACGCCCGACCGTATCGGTAAGCATTTTTACGACAGGTTCTATCTTGTAATCCCATTCCCGGTCCATTTTATCGTTGGCAATTTTCTCCATCAGGGCATGACGGATACCGATCCATGCTGTCATGTAAGAGAAACCCATTATGATAAGGTCTACCAGGGTACCTGCCAGGTTATCGAGCATGAAAGCATCTATAATCAGTGATACTGTTGCGAATAGCCCTACTGCTATACCCAGCAGGATGGCACTGATAACTGCGATTTTATCCTTCATTTTTTATCACTGCGGGGCGCTGTTTTAAAGTTTAAAATTGGTAATTTTTGACCCCGACCGTCATAAGAATCCTTTGAAAAGCTAACGTTATATATACCGTCTGGCAGACCGGTTATCAAATAATAGCCAGATGCTATCGTGGTGTTCTGTTTTTTATTGTTCTGCACCAGAACACCTCCTGGTCCTGAACCATAGTTGTAAAATATATGGTTGCTAACATTATAAATAGGTTTCTCTGGAACAGTCAATTTGTAAATTCCATCTACTGATTCTTTTTTCATATGTATGCTTGTTCACTTTTTCTTTTATGTCAGTTGCAAATTCTATTCACTGTAAACCCTCTGGTAATCAAGGTAAAGACTGTCCTGCGAAGCTGCACTTTCATCCAGGTAGCGCACGAGCACATAGTATCTACTTATGCTGCCTGCATTGTCCGCAAAAGCCCCATCGGGGATTAACTCTTCAGGCATAAGAGTGATATTGCGATAGGATGGCGAAGTATCGCTTAGGGTGGTCCTGTTATTCCATGACGTTCCGTTCCATACTTGCAGCGTGAAATTGTTACCAGAAACATTATACATTAGCTGGAGCGTGTGGATTCCGGCATCGGGTATATCCGTAGTATTAGTGGTAATGTTAAGGTGGTAAGCTCCGCTTACATTAGCCTCGGTAAAGGTTGCAGGTGCCCCTCCGTCGCTCGCATTCAGGGCGTTGATAAAGTCAGATACCATGCCTGTATCATTCTGGAAACTGGAAACATACGTATAGTCAGGGGGGGTTGCGGCTGTATTGTTGACCCATGTGGTGTTCACATTGCCGTATGTATCCACTGTACGGGTTGATATCGTGTGAGTCGAATTGGGTATGAAGTAACTTGCATTATAGAACTGCATTCCCCTGGTTATATTTCTCATGAATGTGCCATCAATGTAGACCGCCGCATGGTCAAAGTCCGGCTCTGATGGATCTACCCACGTCCAGTTGATATATAGAGGTGCGGGGGTAGCTGTAATATTGCTAATACTTGCAGGCGGTGTAGTATCATAGATTGTTGTATTTGCGGTAGTATTATCCGCACCGTTGATTGTAACCTCTAAATAGCCTGCATTAAATCCTGCTTTAGAGTAGCTGAAATTATAAGTGCCATTAAGGAGACCGTTAATCAAATAATAGCCGGATGCTGATGTGTTGCTCTTGTAACTGCTGTTCTGCACCAGAACGCCTTCAAGTCCTGAACCGTAATTATCAAACACGTAGCCGCTTACATTATATGAAGGCTGCGAGATAACAGTCCAGTTCCATATTCTGGATACTGATCCAGACCCATCGCTCGCAGTTGCAGTGATATTATAAGCTCCAACGCCTGCTGTGGAATTAGTATAATTTGCAGATATCACACTTGAATTTGTCTGAACTGTAGAGCCATTAACATACCAGGTCACATTTGCAGTTCTATTAAGAGTTATTCCAAATGTCTGGGATGCACCGACCGTGGTAGAGGGATCAGCTACGGGAGATGAGGATGTAATAGATAGAGGCACACTATTAACAGTTACTGTTATAGTTTCACTTGCTACACCGCCATAGTTATCACTCGAATTGAAATGCCACACATATATACCGGCATCACTGCTGGTAGTTTGCCATGAATATGCTCCTGTTGTGGCGTTCAAAGCTCCTTTTGTTGCATTTGTTCCATAGGTCATGGTATCGTTATCGGCATCAGTAGCTGAAACTGTGAATGTTAATAAATTACCTGCGGTTACATTCATATCTCTTATTTGAGCCTGAACAGGCGGATTATTTGGAACCCGGGTGTTCTGGCTTACGCTTCCTGCGCTGAGAGAACCAGCGCCAGATGAGTTGTAAGCCCACACTGTTATATTACTCCATCCGTGCGGTCCGACCGTATTGTTGTAATAAGTGTTTGTCGTACCGTTATACCATGTCCCGTTTACACTGACATTATATGAGCTGGTAGCATTACCTGAACCAGCTTGCCACGTATGGTTTACCCAGAAGTTGCCCGTAGTATTCTGCAGATTGGTCGGGTTTGGAGAAATGTAATTAGCTGGCGGCTGGACATTCACAGTCCAATTCCAGGTTCTTGAGACCGTATCAATACCATCTGTTGCACTTGCAGTCACGTTCCATGTGCCTGTTCCGGCAGTCGAGTTAGTATAGCTTGCCGAAGTAACGCTTGTATTGGTCTGAACCCGGGTTCCGTTCATGTACCAGGTTACACTGGCAGTTCTGTTCAGGGCTATATTGAAAACCTGCGCCGTGCCCTGTGTAGTTGTGGGATCAGATGGCGGCGAAAATGATGTAACTGAAAGCGGGGTATTGTTTACAGTTATTGTTATCGTTTCATTTGCTACACCGCCGTAGCCATCGCTCGAGTTGAAGTACCAGGTATAAATTCCTGCATCCGAGTATGTTGTCAGCCATGAGAAGTTGCCGGTTGTGGTGTCGAAGTATCCTTTTGTGGCATTTGTGCCGTAGGTCGTTAGATCATTATCAGTATCGGTGGCTTTAACAGTAAAGTTCAGCCACTGCCCTTCATTCACGGATTTATTTTCGATTGGCGCCTGAACCGGTGGATTGTTCGGGACCTGAGTGTCCTTTGTAGCCGCAGATGTACTTAATGAACCGCTCCCTGATGCGTTATACGCATAGACAGTTACGTTCTGCCATGCATGTGCTGACAGGGAAGAATTAACATTAGTGCTGGTAGTTCCATTAGTCCATGCACCATTCACGCTGACATTATAACTATCTGTTGTATTGCCCACTCCGGGCCCCCATGTTGTATTTACCCAGAAGCTGCCTGCTGTAGAGTTTATGTTGGTGGGAGATGGAGGATTGTACACCTCAGGCAGCGCCAGGACTGTAACAGTCCATGTAACGGTGTTTGACGTACCATTGCTGTTAGTAGCGTTTACCTGTATTGATTTTGTACCTGAAGTATTCCACGAAATCGTAAGATTATCATTGTTATTGTTCTGGTTCATGCCGTCCAGGTACCAGCTCCATGTGGTTATCGTCTGATTGGCTGTAGCATTGAAATTAACCGTTTCACTGGTGTTTACTGCCAGCGTCAGGCTATCGTTATTGGTCTTGCTATTGTTCCATGAGATTATCTCCGGTGCATATACTGGCTGTGAGATTACAGTCCAGTTCCACTGCTTTGAGACTGAATCATAACCATCGGTAGCAGCTACAGTTACATTGTATGTTCCGGCATCTGCTGTAGAATTTGTATAATTTGCTGATGCAGAGGTTGAGTTGGTTTGAGCAGTCGAACCATCGATATGCCAAGTCACATTTGCTGTTCTATTAAGAGTGACTCCAAACTCCTGGGCTGTTCCAACTGTTGTAGTGGGGTCGCCAGCAGGCGATGAACTAATAATTGATAGTGGCACATTAATTACGGTCACTGCTATATTTTCGGTTGATATGCCACCATAGCCGTCGCTGGAATTGAAATACCAGGTATAAATTCCTGCATCTCCATAGCCCGGCATCCATGAGAAATTGCCAGTTGTGGTGTTAAAGCTCCCTTTTGCGGCATTGGTGCCATAGATTATTGTATCGTTATCAGCATCAGTTGCCGATACAATGAAGGCTAATAGATCGCCTTCGTCCACGGATCTATTCCCTATCAAGGTCTGGAGCGGTGCATTGTTGGCGACCTGCGTACTCTTCGATACCGGGGCAGGACTCAGACTGCCACCGTCTGAATTGTTATAAGCCCAGACCGTTATGTTGCTCCATCCGTGCGGTCCGACCGTGTCGTTATGGTGAGTGTTTGTTGTTCCGTTTGTCCAGGAACCATTTACGCTGACATTATAGCTATCTGTTGCATTACCTGCTCCTGCCTGCCAGCTATTATTTATCCAGAAGTTCCCCTGAGTGCTTGTGAGGTTCGATGGTGCTGGGGGGATATATTTCGATGGTGGAGCTACAGTCACTGTCACTGTTATTGTTTCATTTGCTGCTTCGCCGTAACTATCAGTGGAGTTGAAGTACCAGACGTATGTTCCGGCATCGCTGCCGCCGGTCTGCCATGAATATATCCCGGTTGTTGAATTCAGGGTTCCTTTTGTGGCATTCGTACCGTATGTTATCGGGTCTGAATCAGCGTCCGTGGCTGTGACATTGAACTGTAACAGGCTACCAGCAGTTATAATTCTATCCCCGATCGATGATTGGACCGGAGGATTGTTGGGTATCGTAGCGTTGAACCAGATTTCTGTCTGGTTGATATTACCATACGTATCCACAGTCTGGGCACTGATATTCTGGGTATAGTGCGGCGACCAGGTGAGGTTAAGATAGCTAACTGATGAACTAATATTCTGAAGGTTAGTGCCATTGATGTATTTGAACCATGTGTAATTGAAATCCACATCCGTCGGATTAACCCAGGTGTTATTAATATAGGAGTTGCCCGTTGCTGAGGCTGGATTGGATACTGAAGCCGGAGATACAGAGTCATAAATCGTCTTATTTGCACCTGTTACATCTGTACCGTTTACTGTAACTTCCAGATAACCGGTATTAAATCCTGACTTCAAGAAGCTGAAATTATATGAACCGTTAAGGAGACCGGAAATCAAATAATAGCCAGAAGCCTGAGTTGTGTTTTGGTTACTTCCACTCTGCACAACAGCACCTCCAAGCCCTGAACCATAGTTGTCGAACACATAGCCGCTTACATTATACGTAGGCTGCGGGCTAACTGTCCAGTTCCAGGTTCTTAAGGCTGAATCGTAGCTATCATTAGCAATTGCAGTGACGTTATATCCTCCAATGCCTGCCGTGGAGTTGGTGTAGTTCGCAGACACTACACTTAAATTACTCTGAACTACAGAATTGTTGATGTACCATGTAACATTAGCCGTTCTATTGAGAGTTATTCCAAATGTTTGGGTCGTACCGACTATTGTAGTGGGATCGCTAACAGGCGAAGAACTTATGATTGACAGAGGCACACTAATTACGGTCACTGCCACATTTTCATTTGCAATGCCACCATAGCCGTCGCTGGAATTGAAGTTCCAGAAGTAAAATCCAGCGTCTTCATAACCCGGAGTCCAGGAGAAGTTATCGGTAGTTGTGTTGAAGGTTCCTTTTGTTGCATTCGTTCCATATATTATCGAGTCATTGTCAGCATCCGTAACTGTAACATTCAACTGCAGATTCTCGTTCTCGTTAACTACCTTATTCCCGATTGCGTACTGGAACGGTGCATTATTGGGTATAGTGGTATTGAACCAGACCTTCGTCTGATTAGCGTTACCCGAGGTATCCACGGTCTGGGCGCTGATATTCTGGGTGTAATGCGGCGACCAGGTGAGATTCAGATAGTCAACAGGCTTACTGACATTTTGTAAGGTAGTATCATTGCTGTACCTGAACCATGTATAATTGAAATCAGCGTTTACCGGGTTATCCCATGTATTATTTACATAGAAGTTGCCTGTTGTCATGGCGGGATTAGATACTGAGGCAGCTGACGTAACATCATAGAGCGTCCTGTTCGCATTCATGACGACTGCGCCGTTGAGCGTAAATTCAAAATAGGCAGTACTGAACCCTGCCATGGAATAGCTGAAATTATAAGTGCCGTTCGAAAGGTTTACTATTGAATAATAACCTGATGCATCCGTAGTATTCTGATAGCTGCCGTTCTGCACAAGCACGCCTCCCAGAGATAAACCAGAGTTATCGGATACATAGCCACTTACACTGTTATTACTGCCGCCGCTACCTCCACCGCCATCTCTGCCACCGCTTACATTGGTGCCGTTTATGTTGGGAGTAACAGTCCAGTTCCAGCTCCTTAAGACTGGGTCATGGCTATCATTGGCAAAGGCTGTTATGTTGTAAGCACCAACATCCGCTGTGGAATTGATATAGGTTGCTGATGTTACATTTAGTACCCTGAAAGCCTCAGAGCCGTTATTGTACCAGATTATATCAGCGGTCCTATTGAGAGTTATTGAAAATGTCTGGGATGAGCCGACTATTGTTGTGGGATCGCTAACAGGCGATGAGTTCGTGATGGACAGGGGCACGTTACTTACGGTCACTGCCATATTTTCAGTCGATATACCACCATAATTATCGCTTGAGTTGAAGTACCAGCTATAAACTCCCGCATCCCCATATCCGGGTGTCCATGAGAAATTGCCTGTTGTGGAGTTGAGGATTCCCTTTGTAGCATTAGTCCCATATGTTATTGTATCATTATCTGCATCTGTTGCCGATGCCGTGAAGATTAGCTGCTGTCCCTCATCTACGGTCTTATTTCCGATTTGCAGTTGTACCGGAGCATTGTTAGGTACTGTGGCATTGAACCAGACCTGAGCCGGGTTAATATTATTGTATGTATCCACGGTCTGGGCGCTGATATTCTGGATATAATGCGGTGACCAGGTGAGGTTGAGATAGTCTGTAGATTTATTAATATTTTGCAGTGTCGTGCCATTATCATATCTGAACCACGTATAATTGAAATCCGCATCTGCAGGATTGGTCCATGTATTATTTATATAAAAGTTGCCTCCTGATGTGTTGATGTTAGATACCGATGCCGGAGGAGTAGTATCGTACATTATCACGTTCACATTTTCGACTGATGCGCCGTTTAGCGTAAATATAGAGTAGTTGGTATTGAACCCTGCTTTTGAATAACTGAAGGTATAAGTACCGTTCGGGAGATTGGTTATCGAATAGAAGCCGGATATGTTCGTGGTATTCTGATAGCTTCCGTTCTGCACCTGGGCACCTGGCAGTGCTAAAACATTATTATCGAACACGTAACCGCTGATATTGTTAGAGCCGCTTGAGCCTGAGGCGCTTCCGGTGATGATGCCGCCGCCAGGGAAACTTCCGCCCCCGCCGCCGGTTCCATTACCGGTCTGGTTTGTAACAGTCCAGTTCCAGGTCTTTGAGACCGTGGCAGAGCCGTCATCCGCTATAGCAGTTATGTTATAAACTCCAACATTTGTACTGGAACTTGTGTAACTTGACGATATTACACTCAGTGCTCTAAATATCTCGGAGCCATCATTATACCAGTAAATATCAGCAGGCCTGTTCAGGGTTATTGAAAAGACTTGTGCAGTACCGACGGTTGTAGTTGGGTCGCCAGCAGGTGTTGAATTTGTGATTAAAAGAGGCTCTATTATTTCATAAGTGACATCGAAATAAGGCTCCTGATGTACTTTGAAATGTATCCCTCCACCAGGTGCAGGCCAGCCTATGGAATGACATGATATGCAGACAAGGCTGCGGTATAAATGGGGCACCGTATTGATGTTTGCAAAGAAATTACCGGGATGGGGCGTTGAATTATACGCCTGGTGGCATTCCTCACAGGTGGTTCTCCTGACCGAATGCTGCTGGGTTGAAAAATTAGCATCATTTCGATTATGACAGGTCTTGCACCACGCTTCAAGGGTAGTATTGGAATTATTGTGGTAGGGCACTTGAATTCCGTTTGTAATGTTTGTACTATTTTTGGCAAGAACTACTGCATGACCACCGAGTGAAACTGCTTCGAAGATATCTTGGTGGCAGTCTTCACAGGTTACATTCTGTACGTCGTGGTCCCCTCCAGTCCTCTGGGCATTATAAGAGAGGTTCATTGTCCCAATGGTCGTGATATTGGAGATAACCCAGTTACCGTAATTATTCGTAATGGTGTAATCGATATACTCGGCTCTGGAGTAATTTACCAGGGTATTGTAGGTCGTATGACAGGCTATGCATCCTTTTGAGCCCATAGATGAAAAATCCACATGCGCTTCAAATGAATCGTTCATCTTCTGTGTCGTATTATGGCAGTCCTGGCACGCGGGTTTTGTATTTGTATGATCGGTTGCGGACTTAACGTGGCAGTAATTACAGGGAGAAGAGGAATGATTGGTTGATATTGATAGCTGATTTTTTATATCCCCATGGCACTTTATGCATTTGTCCTGTACGCTCTGGTAGAATTGATGCTCACCGCTAATGAATGATACTGTCTGGCTTAGGGTTGTTACGATGATTGCCAGGATTGTTATTATATATATTTTTTTATTCATCCCATTTTGTAGCCGTGATTATTAGCAACGTGATAGTCATTGCCATAGCAGTGTTTTTTACATTCATTAAAATCTAAATCGAAATAATTGTTCTATAACCCCCACTCACCATGTTGTGACATCAAAATAGGGCTCCTGATGCACTCTGAAATGCATCGTTACATTGGGTGCAGGCCAGCCCGCAGATTTACATGCTATGCAGACAAGACTCCTGTATAAATGGGGCACTGATTTGACATTTGCATAGACGTTGTATGGATGGCTTCCCCCATAAGCTTCATGGCACTCATCGCATGTGGTTTTGCGCGCTGAGTGCTGTTTTGTCGGGAACTTCGGGTCACTGCCATTGTGGCACGAGAGACACCACGCTTTTAATGTAGTGTAGTTGCCTGTATTATGTGTTAAAGTCTGTCTTCCGTCTTTTCCAAGGACGACTGCATGACCGCCAGTTGAAACCGCATCAAAGATATCACTGTGGCAATCCCTGCATGATATGTTTTCTTTCAAATCATGGTTGCCGCCGTCTCTCTGGGTATTATATGAAAGATCGAGCGCACCTATAGTTGTAAAATTAGTGATTGTCCATTCGCCGCTGCTGTTAATAATATCATAATCTATATAGGCAGGTCTTGAATAGTTCACAACGGTATTATAGGTCGTATGGCAGGCTATGCAGCCCTCAGGGCCAAGGGATGCAAAGTCCCCGTGTGCCTCGAGCGTATCGTTCAACGATACCTCATGGCAGTCCTGGCAGATTGGTTTTGTATTGGTATGATTGGTTGTGGATTTGCGGTGGCAGAAGGTACAGGAATAAGAGGAATGTATTGCTGAGGAAGATAGCTGGCTTTTGATATCTCCGTGGCACTTTGTGCATTTATCCTGTACGGTCTGGTAGAACTTATGTTCCCCGCCGATGAAAGAAATTGTCTGGCTCAGGGCGGTTATTACAATTGCCAGGATTGTTATTACGTATAATTTTTTGTTCATCTCTTACCTGCCATGGACATTAATAATCCAGCGAAAGCTATTATTGTTATGACATATCCCCAGGTTCGTATCACCTGGAACATCTGCTGCAGGAAGGTGAACTTATCACCGTATTTGGACGTTCCACCCTGCTGAGAGAAATCAAGGATAAAATATGACCCTACACCCTTAATAACAACAGTCTGATTGTTTATAACCAGAGCTTTTGCAATAATGTCATCTTTTGTAGTTCTATAAGGATCAACAAGAGGGTTATTATCACCCTTAGTAGTTACTAAATTATCCTGAATACCTATAACCCTGTGTGTTATCGGGTTTACGACGGTGCTTGCTTTGAAGGTGACTATATCACCAACAGCAGGTTCTTTAGAAAAAGCCTGGGAAAGAATAAGATCACCTCTTACAAATGCAGGTTTCATGGAGTCTGAAATAACGGCCTGAAAAGTGATGAGCCTGAAACTAAATGCTAGTATGAGGACTACCAGTACCACTAAAAGAACAGAATCCTGTTTCCTGGTATCCTTTTGTAGCTCTGCAGGTCTGTACCTGGTTTTCATAAACCAGCCTGAAAGGAAATTCATCACTACGCGGTTCTCTTTTTTGTAAAGATAGAATATAAACAATAACAGTGTAAAAAGCCCTGAGACAAGTATTGGTATTGTATAATCTACTTCTTTCATTTTCGATCAGAGTTTTGTTTTTTTATCCTTAATTTTTCTTATGCTCTGCCTCTTGCTTGCAAGGTACTCTCTTATACCAGAAAGCAAATTTTTCTTCGGTTTATCAGCAGCCACTTTAAATGGAACTTCAACTGGAAGAGGTTCCTCTCCGAACAGTCGCTTTCTTAAGTAGTACAGTGTTCCGCCGAACATCATAAATACAAAAACAGCAGATACTTTCAGTGGATTCTCTTTAAGCCGTTTCATTATCGGATTTCCCTCGACTGGCGATTCTTCAGATTCCTGCACAAACACGTTTCTATACAACTGAGGCGCATCGGATACTGTGATCTTATTTATTCCCATACTTTCCAGGACTACAGGAATCTCAACAGTTTTTTCCTCAAGGTACTGGAGATTTATTTCGGCAGAGCCGACAGGCACTCTGTTGGAGTAGACCGTGATGGTCTTGTTCCCCATCTTCCCGTTATTGATTGTAGTTACAGATACAGTTACGTTGGTACCAACAGCCGTAAATTCTTTATTAACGTTCATCCCTGTAATCTCGATTTTCTGTATATCCAGCCTTGTGGTATCGGTCTCGTTCTTAATAGAAAATGTCAGCTCCGCGTTCTGATATTTTACTTCCGGGATGTCTGCCCCGAAGTGCAGCTTGAAAGTACCGGTTTTGCCAGCTTTCGCTTCAAAAATAACCTTAGAAGTATTCAGTCCCTTGATAGTAATATCCTGTGTGGACACAATATTACTGTCCACCAGCATAGCCAGTTTGAACGCTCCATCATCCAGGTAATTATTATCTACCTGTAATTCGATTTTGAGTTTTTCACCCAGTATCCGTTCTGTAGTATTGTCAACGAATCTTACATCATGTAGAAGGAAGCGGTCAGGCGGATATAGCGACGACGATTTGCTTATCTGGAAATTAAGAACAGCCTGTGCGACCGGGTCACCAAGGTCTTTCAAAACGCCAAGATCCTTAGCGTTGGAACCTGTTTCGTAGAATGTCTTATACTTCTCGGGATCGGAGATAATGCCATAGGGGTCGCTTTTTAAATCTTCCCATGCATCCCGGTCTATTTGATCGAACACGACTATTTTAACATTATAAGTACCTTCTATCCAGTCTGACCCGGGATGCAGGGTATAATAGACAACATTAGGCTCGTAGCTGCGCTGGAACGAACTCATCTTTTCTACGGCTACAATATTGTCCATGGGGTCATAGACGACATACATGAAACCAACTGCAGACAGGCGTTTGTATGACAGGTTGCCAGCGTAAGAGTAGATTATAATATTAGCCTTCGGGTCGGGGGGATATGTATTGGACCAGTGCTTTGTGTAATTATCAATCCCGGCTACCTTTGTTGCAAAATCGAACCTGAAATCGCCAGCAGCAGATACTTGCTGGATTGAAAACATCAGGGTGAACAGTACCAGGATGAACAGCAGCGCAGTTTTATGCTTTGCCACTTTAGATCACCGTCACGTTGGATACTGCAATCGCATCACCTGATTGGTTACCAAAGGTCTCTATTCTTGACCAGTACGCTGTACGGGTACCATTAATTGATATATTATGACCATCCGATGTTGTTTCTATGCTTATAGCGGCAGGTCGCGTCCAATTTATTGAGACAGCTATGGCAGTATGGCAGGCTATACAATTATTACTGGTATTTTGTTCCATACCATACATGATAAATGCTTCATGAACAGTGTCAGGCGTATTGCTGAGGAACTGTGAGTGGCAGTCAGCGCACTGTACCGTGGATGATGCGTGAGCTAATGTGCCCGGGGTAATTACCCTGGAGCCTGCACCTGTAAGGTTATCTATGCCGTACGGATATGGGCTCACGCTGATTTTTCTAGGATCAAGCGTCTGATACTGTGTGGAAGGATCTGTGTCTTTGGGTGCACCATTATTATATGTGACTGTCTCGTTCGCAAATACATAATTATACTGTACACCGGTCTCACCTGGTGTCATATTCCCGGCGTACTGGTTGTTTTCATCACGGAATTGCACCTGGTCGTTCCCGGCTGCCGCCCATTGATCGATCGTTATCTCACCTGAAAGCGACTTCGGGAAGTTTCCACTCTGGAGATTCCCCAGAGTGGTTGCAAGCACCCTGTACTGAATGTTCGTTGTGCTCAATGGCGTGACGTTAATATACAGTATTCTTTCATATGCATCATCACCGCTTGCGTACTGTACGCCTTTCTGGACGCGGTGGCAGTCAGAACATGTGAAGTTGTTGTGTATGAAACCGGTATGGACTTCCATCTGTACATCTCCGTGGCATTTCTGGCAAGGGACCTGGGAATCGTTCGCATTGATGTTATAGTAACTGTGCTGCCCGCTAAAAAGGGAAATGGTGTTCGGGATGTACCATAAGGAAATCCCGACAAGAGCAAACAATGCCCAGAATAACTTCATATCACTCCCATTGCCAGAAAGCTGTAGTCTTATAGGCAACAGTCCCTGTACGACTGACTACACGTATCGGCATTATCAGGAGATCTCCCTGTTTTGGCTCGCTGCCGTCCCTGAAGAACAATCTCAGGGTATATACGCCTTCCTCGTCAAATTTGACATGCTGCGACGCCCAGTAGCTTGCCGGCGCTGCGTTTATCGTGTTTATCCTGGCATTGGCATCTATTTCAGGGAAATCCGGAACGGAATCTACCCTTTTATAGAAAAACGGCACGCTGGATTGCTCAAAAGTTACGTTATTAACCATTGGCGTGCCTTTCGAGGTCAAGTTCATGGAAACTTTGAGCAAAAGTGCAGGTTTTGCCAGTCCATATTCTACTGCATGTTGATACAGATAGTACCCCGATACCGAAAACACCAGCAATACTACTACTGCTATTTTAGCTAATTTAACTACTCTCTTCTTATCCATTTTTTTCCTTCACCTTCTATCCTTATCCATTTTTACCTTTTATCCTATCGATTTATTCACTTTAATCCTAAAAGTGCGTTAAACAGATTTCTTATGAAATTAAATATAGTAAACCTTTCTAATCTTTCTTTTTCTCCAGAACTGTTCGTTGAGGATGATACTCCCTCTCCCTGATAAACCTTACCTGCCGCCCATGAACCGTGGCATATCTTGCAGGATTTACCAAGATTTTTGGCATGAATTGAATGAACTTCTGTTCCATGGCAGGATACGCACTTGAACCCATCGTTTTTGATCTTAAGGACTGTAAAATTATCCTCGACATGACATTGTGTACAGTTCACGGCTGTATGACCGTTGTGAAAAATCTCTCTCTCATCCCCATTGGCTGTTGTATTGCCTATATGGCATATTGTGCAGATTTTCGGGTTATGTTCTGTCTGCAGCTTGTCTACATCAAGTCCATAATAATGGCAGTTCCCGCATTCGCCTATACCAGAATCTGCACCAAGGGTTTCCTGATGACATCCGATACATGGAACAGGCTTATGCGATGCAGGCATTTCAGCCTTTGCATACCCTGAGATAAGTATAATGAAGAACAAAATATACAGTAATACATTTTTCCTAAATATTATCATTGTTCGATTCAATACGAATATATCCGAAACGGAAGTATAAATAATTAACCTTGGGATTGAAAAGATTTATAATGATTTTAAAGTAAAAAATAAATACAATTAATCACTTTATACCCAACAACATATTAATCAGGGTTTTTATAATATGAAACGCTGTAAACCCTTCGTATTTTTTCACCTCCTCTGGCTTATTTAATGAAGAAGCTTCCTTTACCCGGTAAACTTTGCCTGCAGCCCATGAGCCATGGCATATAGGGCAGGCTTTACCAAGGTTTTTGACGTGGATTGAATGAACCTGAGTGCCATGGCAGGATACACACCTGAATCCGTCGCTTTTAATTTTTATGATCGTAAAATCATCCTCCGTATGGCACCGGGTACACCGTACGGCGCTGTGACCATTGTGAAAGATCTCTTTCTCACTGCCGTTCGCGATGGTATTCCCCATGTGACAGGCTTTACAGATTTTCGGATTGTGCTCTGCCTCCAGTTTGGATACATCAAGTTTATAATAATGGCAGTTCCCGCATATTTCTTCACCTATATCTCCTGCATTTGCGCCGAGGGTTTCCTGGTGGCAGCCAATGCACGGGATAGGTTTATGACCGTCCGGGATTTCAGCATTTACATGTCCTGCGGTCAGCAGGATGGAGAGCAGGAGCAACAGCGGCGCATTTTTTCCAAAGACATCAATTGTTCGGTTCAATGCGAAATAAGTCGGAAGCAAAAGTATAAATAATTTACTTCTGGCTCAAAGGAATTATAATGATTTTATAGGTTAAAATAAAAAAGAAGAAATGGGGAATACCCATTTCATTTACGGTGTTGTCAATGCTGACTTGTTGTCGCTCGTATCGTTGCTGAGACCGACAATCTGTGCACCAGTGCCGTTAACATACAGAGTTTTGGCCGGACTCCAAGAATAGGTCTTGTTGTCGGTTCCAAATACGCTGCCATCGCTGTTGCCGTATTCTGAGGTCAGTACATCACCTTGTGCCTCATAGCCACCAACGCTCCAGTTGCCTGTGCCCATTCCATAAGCATCGAACTTGACCAGGTATTTCTTCTGGAAATTGATATTTACCGCTACGTGCGTATGGCATGCCACGCATGCGATGTTGGATGCACCGTAGCCAGTAGTGGCAGTTCTCAGAATTCCCTGTGAGTCAGAGGTCACGAATTCGTTATGTGCCTCTACCGCACCTTCGCTGGCGTTCTTTGTTGTCAGGCCTAATCCATCTGTGCCCTGGAATCCTCCTGCTTCAAGTGCAAATTCACGTGCTGCTCCACCTGTTCCATAGTGGCAGTTACTGCATGAGCTGCCCGGAGTATTTGGATCTACAAGCCAGCCTGCATGGTTATAGGGTTCTGCTGTTTCGATCTCGTATCCTGCTGCACCCTTCTCCTGTTCTCCGCCATGGCATTCCATGCATGAGACCAGTGATGCTGCGTGGTACCTTGAACCGGGTGTGACTTCACTTGAACCAGTGCCATTCAGACTCTCAGCGGTTCCAGACCAGGTAACCAATCTTGGCTGGAATGCGGTGTTCTGCGTGGTTGTGTTAGTATCCTTCGGTGAGCCATCGGAATTACGTGTGGTTGTTTCGCTTGCATACGCATAGGCGTACGCACCATCCACACCACTGGATAAGCTACCCTGGTATAATCCAGCAGTCTTATTTACGAAAGGCGTGCCGTCCAGATTAAAGGCGTTTCCTGCCAACACAGCGTCTATGGTCTGGCCAGCCGTGTATGTGATATTCTTGGGGAAGTTTCCTGTCTCGAAGTTCGATATTGTGGTTACGAGATATAACGCGTTAGCACCACTAGTATATCTTATCTTCGCATATGCATCATCACCGCTTGCAAAGCCTGCTTCAGCTCTGTGGCAGTATTCGCATTTGAAATCAGCGTGCGGCGCTTTCGAGCCTGCCTGCGCTGTATCTCCGCTCAGTTCCACTTTAACGTCACCGTGGCATTTCTGGCACGGTACCTGGTTGCCTGTTGCATCTATGTTGTAGAAAGTATGTTGCCCGGCGAACAACGCCATCGTTGATGGAAGAGCAAACACGCCTATTCCAACAAGTGCAATCAAGGCTAAAGTAAATTTACTATTCATGTTTTTTTTCACCTCTATTCTATCCTATTCCTACCCATTCGGCCCCGATTTGGGGTAAATTTGGGTATAATTTAGTATTAGCCTTGATTGGTATATATATTTATCGTAACGTGTTTATAATAATGCTCATGATGAGCATCATATAGCAAAAACAAATACCAGCATCATGTATTTCTGAGGTTCCAACACAGCTTGATAAATTTTAGAACCTCACCAAGATTGAGATTTCTACCAAAATTAACTCCTTAATAAAATCAGAACATCAGATAAAACCGTAAGTACGCGGCATTATTTATTCATCCATTTGAAAAATAAAATCTTAATATGAATGTACAATTACAGTACTTCCGAATAGCTCTACTTCCGAGTGAATGAAATATCAGCACATCTATTTTAAAGTGAATCATCCTCAGATGATGTTTTTAAGCGGTTGATATTTGAGGTCATGATCATGAATATACAACCTCTTGATATAATGGCCATGACCTCAGAGTTATTGAGTAAAACAAACATAATAAAATTACCTGAAGGTACAACGTATAGTTTCAAGACACACTGAATGTGATTCTGCACGCAGCCACATCAGTTACCAACTCGTTAGAATCAGCAAGCATAGATCTCAGACTGAAGAATCCAGATAAAAATGTGCCATCTGGCGACTCCATTCACGATTATATAAATTC
>NZ_FZMP01000213.1 GCF_900196725.1 Candidatus Methanoperedens nitratireducens
TAGTTACCAAAATCGTCGAAATTCAGGTACAATATCCTCGCGAGCTTAAAAAAAGAGAATGAAAGCTTTAGTGATGTGATATATAAGCTGACAAAGAAGCGAAAACCAAATCTAAGATATTATTTTGGAGGCTTGAAGGATAGTAAAGCTATAATCGAGATAAAAGAAGACTGTAAGAAAATAAGAGAATCTGCGAGGCTGCGAACTATATGATAGTTCTTGATACAGCTTATCTCATTGATTTTTTTATAGGGACAAAAGAAACACTTGGAGCTTTTGAAATTACGGAAATTGATGATCTTGATATTGCTCTTGATTTTGATTCGGATATTGCAACTACTGTTATAACATTTCATGAAATAATGTCCGGTGTAAAACATAAAAAAGTAAAAAAAGAGGAAAGATTTTTCAGAAGATTTTTTTCTGAAACACCAGTTTTAAATTTTGATTTTAAAGCTGCAGAAAAATCAAGCGAAATAATGGCAGATCTCTTGACTATGGGAAAATCTGTTAATGCTCTTGATGTACTTATAGCAGGCATTGCCGTAGCAAATGGAGCAGATAAGATTGCCTCTACAGATAAGAGATTCGACGAAATCTCAAAAGTAACCGGTTTAAAGATTTTAAAAAGCAATTTTCAGGAAAAGAAGGATAGCGCATCCTCCGTTTAAACTTTTAACAGTTAAAACGATGTATTTTTTAAGAAGAGTTCGTACGAGTTCGTATTAGTTCGTTGTTAAAATACTCTTGTTGTGTCTAAAGGTTAATATTCCGTATAATGGATAGGTTCGAGGAATACGATAATTCTATATACCCTGAAAAACAAATTCAACGTCGGAATCTTAATGAAGACATGCATAATGTGCGGCGGTGAGGGTACAAGACTCAGGCCCCTTACCTTTGACAGACCGAAACCGATGATCCCGCTGTTAAATAAGCCTTCAGTGGAACATCTGGTCGAGCACCTTGCCCTGGAAGGTTTCAACGACATCGTTGTCACCCTGGGCTACCTTGGTGGCGAGATAGAGGCTGCGCTTGGCGACGGCAGCATGTACGGCGTGCATATCGAATATGTGCATGAGCAGGAAAAACTAGGGACAGCAGGCGGGGTAAAGAACGCCGAAGAACTCTTCGAGGGCGAGCCTTTAATGGTCGTGGGGGGAGACCATGTAATGAACCTGGGCCTGCGGGAGTTCTATCGTTTCCATGAGAAGAACGACGCACCTGTGACAATCGGGCTGATACCCATCGATGACCCCCGCGAATACGGTATCGCGGACATGGATGTCAATAGCAGGATTACCCGCTTTTTTGAGAAACCCGGACCGGGTGAAATTTTCAGCAACCTTGCAAGCACGGGCATATATGTATGCGACCCTGAAGTCCTTGACTGGATACCGAAGCAGAAATACTACGATTTCGCAAAAGACCTCTTCCCTGCTATAATGGAAAGGGGAGAGAACATCAACGGTTTCCTTGTGCACGGGAGGTGGACCGACATAGGCAACCCGCAGGCGTACCGTGAAGCATGCAGGTGGATGCTTGAGCAGATGCCGGGGACCAAGATCTCAGGGCGCTTTAATATCAAGGACGCAAAAGTATCAGGCCCGGTCGATATAGGGCATGATGTATCTTTAGGCTCAAATTCTGCGATCGTTGGACCGATAGTGATCGGGGAGAACACCTCCATAGGTGATAATGTCCTGATAGGCCCGTATACGTCCATAGGCTCAAACTGCAGGATCGGCAACAGCTCAAGGATACTGTCCTCTTATATCTTTAACAATGTTGAGATCGGTTCAAACACTGCTGTTTCGGGTGCTATCATCGATAATGCGACAGGGATACAGAATTCATGCATACTTGAGACCGGTACCGTAATAGGGCCGAGAGTGATAATCAAGGAAGGGGTAACGGTAAATTCAACAGTAAGGATATGGCCTGAAATAAGGGTAAAAGAAGGAACAAAGGTGACCGAGAACCTTGGGAATGATGAGTTTGGTAATGATATAAAAGGCTCCTAAGGGCTCGTTATCCCTACAGAGCCGTCTTTTTTCCCGATATAAACAGCATCTATCTTTGTGAATATCCCGTGTTCTACTATTCCCACGCACTGTGAAAGTTGTTCAGCCAGCGCAGCGGGATCATCTATTGTCCCGAAATCGGCATCCATGATGAAATTCCCGTTATCCGAGATGACAGGGCCGTCCTTATTGACGCCCATACGCAGTTCCGCCTTCCCTCCAAGCTCTGCTACCTGTTTTATCACAAGTTTCCGCGCAAATGGCAGGATTTCAAGCGGGACAGTGTGGTCAAGTACACCGGTGCATTTGGACTCATCCACCACGACCACGAACTTCCTTGATGACAAAGCCACGATTTTTTCGCGCGTGTGCGCTGCGCCGCCGCCTTTGATAGCGATGAAACCTGCTACCTGGTCTGCGCCGTCAATATCGATATCAAGAACGGGATGCTCATCCAGGGTTGTAAGGGGGATCCCGTTCTCAGATGCTAAAAAAGCGGACTGGTAGGAGGTTGGCACGCCCAGTATTTTCAAACCCGCAGCAACATGTTTTCCAAGCTCTTTTATTGCGTAGGCTGCGGTTGAGCCTGTCCCGAGTCCAACGACCATACCGTCTTTTACAAGCCGGGCAGCCTCTTCTCCTGCCGCCTGCTTTGGATTGTTCCGGGTGGATGAAGTCATGGGATACTAATTTGTTTTTTTTGTTTATAAAAATATACATTCAATGAAGGGCACAATCCGTAAACTATAATATCATGTTATAGTTTTCCAGAAGAAACAGGGGTAAATTATTCAAAATGATAAGTACATTCCAGAAAAATTGTAAGCTGACCAATAATGGTATGCATGATGCTTTTTTATAATCGAATAAGGTAGGCTCGATTTTTACAAATCATTTTTCATCATTATTATTAGAATTATAATTTAAGTTCTCCAATAGAAATAAGGGGGTTGAATATTTAAAGTCAAAACCTCGAAACATTGAAGTACCATTCGGTATTTAGTAGTATAAATGGCACAATCATCAAATCAGATCTGGGAAGATTTCTTCAAACGCTATTACTGGGATAACCTGCTTGACCTGGCGAACCATTACCCTGAGAAGCGAAGCCTTTTCATTCAGTTCCCTGACCTTGAACAGTTCGACAGGGAGCTTGCAGATGAGCTTCTTGAGCACCCTGAAACCGTGTTAAAACATGCAAATGAAGCCCTTATCGGCATCGAACTGCCTGCGGATGTCGAGGAGTTCAAGAACACCCATGTAAGGGTCATCAAGCTCCCGGAACAGGCACGCATCCAGATAAGGGAGCTGCGGAGCGCCAATATCAACAAATTCATAGCTATATCGGGTCTTATCAGGAAGGCTACCGAGGTAAGACCCAAGATCGTCAATGCAGCATTTAAATGCCAGAGATGCGAGCATGTTACATTCGTACCCCAGGGGGAAGGCAAGTTCGTTGAGCCGTACGAGTGCGAAAACGATGTCTGCGGAAGAAAAGGCCCTTTTAAGATCGTTCATGAAGACTCCGAATTTGTCGACGCGCAGAAACTGCGGGTGCAGGAATCTCCCGACGACCTGCGCGGGGGAGAGCAGCCCCAGACCCTGGACGTAGATGTGGATGACGACCTCGCCGGAGTCGTAACTCCGGGTGACCGCATCGTGATATCAGGGATACTGCGCTCTTTCCAGAGAAATACCCAGCAGGGGAAAAGCACGTTCTTTGACCTCGTGCTTGATGGCGTATCGATAGAGATAGAGGATAAGGAGTTCGAGGACATCGAGATAACAAAAGAAGAGATAAATGAGATCCTTGCCCTTGGGAAGGACACGGATATCTTCGGTAAGGTTATCCACTCGATAGCCCCCACGATTTACGGTTACGATGAAGTCAAGGAAGCCATGGCTTTGCAGCTTTTTTCAGGCATGCCCAAATCCCTGCCTGACGGCGCGCGCATAAGGGGCGATATACACATTCTTCTTGTTGGTGACCCCGGTGTGGCAAAATCACAACTGCTGCGATACGGCGTCAGGCTTGCGCCGCGGGGTATATACACAAGCGGCAAAAGCTCAACATCTGCCGGTCTTACCGCGACCGCTGTCAAGGATGAGTTCGGCGAAGGGCGGTGGACGCTTGAAGCAGGCGCCCTCGTGCTTGCGGATATGGGTCTTGCATGCGTGGACGAACTTGACAAGATGGAAGCGGATGACAGGAGTTCGATGCACGAGGCGATGGAGCAGCAATCTTATCACCCCAAAACAGAAATCATGTTTGCAAATGGGGAAAAAATAGAAATAGGCAAATTTGTGGATGAGCTTATAATTTCCAGCAGGGAAAAGGTAGTTAACGGAAATAATTGTGAAATATTGAATCTTTCTGAAAATAAAAAATTTAAAATTTTAACCACAGATTTTAAAAATATCTATCCAACAGTAATAGATAGAGTAAGCAGACACAAAGCACCCAAATATTTTGTTAAGATTACTTACTCTAATGGAAAGAGCGTAACAGTTACTCCAGAACATCCTATTTATATCTTAAAGGATGGGGAAATAAAAGAGACGCGTGCAGACAGCGCAAAAAAAGGTATGCTCGCACCCGTAGCAGGAATGTACCCTATAGAAGAAAATGAGGTTTCGCTATTAAGAGCAGAGCGCCCGCAAACTAAGAAAATTATCTCATTCCCGGCGAAGATAGATAATGACCTTGCCAGATTATTAGGGTATATCGTTAGCGAGGGTCATTTTTCTCAAAGACCTAAGAATAGAAGTGCTGAGATAATGATTTCAAATACTGATGAAGAAATTATTAACGATGCCTGTAAAATAGTAAAGATTCTTTTTGATATAGAGCCTTACGTGCAAATCCAGGTCGCAAGGAACAGAAGAACCGCGACTAAGGATTTATATAACGTAAGATGTGTATCGATATCGTTATGTGAGTTCTTTAAATCGAACTTTCCCGAAGTGCTTGCAAAATCGAATGAAAAGAGAATTCCTAAATCCCTATTTCATGCTTCAGAAGAAAACAGAACACAATTCCTCCTTGGAGCTTTTAGAGGAGATGGATTTTACGATTCAGAAAGATTTGGTTATGTTACAAACTCTATAAATTTAGCAAGGGATTACTCTGATTTGCTGTTATCCCTGGGCATATATTCTTATATTATTCAATCAGCTTTATATTTCTCAAACAGGGATGGGAAGCTGAAACCTGCATATAAAGTCGTTATTTCTGGAAGTGAAAGTGCCCAGATATTTTATGAACTAATCGGCAGGCATGATAAAAGAAATAATAGGATAAATCAGTTCGTTCAGAGAAGTAAAAACCGATTGAATGATAATGATAGGGTTCCCTGGGAAATATGTGCGTCTATTAAGAAACTTCTCAGGGATTATCGCTTAGATGACGGGCGTTTTTGTCACAGCACTGTTATGAAAACCAAGGTGCACAGAAAAACTGCCCTGAAATATTTAGACAAAGTAGAACATTACATCTCAACCTTAAATAGTACATCCGCAGTTTACGATGCACGAGAAATAAGACAAAAATATAAGATACCTATATCTGAGGTTGCATCGAGAATACGAAAATCAGTAAGTATGGTCACATATATAGAGAGGACTCATTCTAAAAATAATTATATTACCCTTCAGGAATCTGTTGTGCAATTGGCAAAAGAAAAGCTTGAAAATACGGAAACTTCGATTAAGAAATTAAAATCTCTTATTGCTTCAGATATTCGTTTCATCCAGATAAAGAGCGTTGAAACATTAAATAATGAGAATGTTGAGTGGGTTTATGATGTCACTGTAGAGCCAAATCATACGTTTATATCCGAGGGATTGGTGCTCCACAATACAATAAGCATAGCCAAGGCAGGCATCATGGCTACATTGAAATCACGCTGCGCGCTGCTTGGCGCGGCTAATCCCAAGTTCGGGCGGTTTGACAGGTACGAGCCCATCGCGAAGCAAATAAACATGCCCCCGGCGCTCCTGTCGCGTTTTGACCTTATCTTCATCCTGACAGATGAACCTTCGGTCAGCCGGGATACTGCGATCGCAGAACACATACTTAAAGCGCATTATGCAGGCGAGCTTTCGGTGAGGAGAGCCAATGTCATCGGTTCAGGCATAGAAATGGATGAGATAACGAAAGCTATGGAGGTCATACAGCCCGTAATCAAGGCGGACATGCTCAGAAAGTATATCGCATATACAAAAAGGAATATCTTCCCGATCATCCAGGACGATGCCAGGAAGCGGTTGATAGACTTCTACCTGAGCCTGCGAAAACAGGGTGAAGACCCGAATTCCCCGGTTCCGGTTACTGCGCGCCAGCTTGAGGCGCTTATCCGCCTGGCAGAGGCGAGCGCACGCGTACGTTTGAGCAGCGTCATAACAATGGAAGACACGGACCGCGTAATTCGCATCGTAATGGCAAGCCTCAAGCAGGTCATGACCGACCCGGAGACAGGCAGGCTTGATGCGGATATCATTAACGTTGGAATGGGAAAGAGCCAGCGCGACAGGATAAAGGTATTAAAAGAGATAATACGGGAACTCCAGGAGGAGCACAAGAGCGCGGTACCCCTGGAAGAGATTATATCAAAGGCAGAACATTCAGGTATCAAAAAAGATACCATTGAAGAAAACATAATGAAATTAAAAACCATAGGAGAAATACTTGAAGTGACAAACGGGCGATTCAGGGTTGTTTAAATATGTACATGAAAAAATACGATACGGAAGGACATGTTATCGTAGCCGTCTGTGATAAGAATATACTCGGAAAAAAATTCAGGGAAGGAAAGCTTGTCCTGAAACTGGACAGCAGCTTTTATAAAGGCGATGAAGCAGATGAGACAAATGTCAAAGAAGCTCTCTTATCCGCTACGATCGCGAACATAGCAGGCGAAAAAGCTATAGCCTGTGCGGTAGAATGCGGGTGTATTGATCCGGATGCTATTATATTCATCGAGGACATCCCTCATGCACAGATGATACGAATATGACAGAAATAATTGATAACAGAGGATTGGTCGAGCAGGTTATTGGCAAACATAAACGTTTTCTTGAGTCGTTCAATACCGAATTTTCGGAACTTGAAAACCGCCTGAACACAACCAGGCAGCAGTCAGACGCTATTAAGAAAGAGATAGAGGCTACAGACTCCAGGATCACTGTACTGAATGAAAAACACTATCTGCTTTTCTATCAGGCAAAAAAGCAAAGGGAAGAGCTTTCCAGCCAGTTGATTGACAGGATGCGGGCAGGCAAGGCAGGAAACGTCCATGATGTTACACGCATAATCAACAGGTTCGAAGAATTCGAGAAAAAGCTACAGACCTCAAAAAACATCGGAGATGAAGAGAATATAATAGCCGAGATTAAAAAACTTATCTACGACCTTGAATCCGAGGCTAAAAAAGCAGGCGTCATCATAACAGGAAAGGGAATCATAGATAAATTGAATGAGGCGAACTCCTCGCATAAAGAACTGCTTTCTCTTCAGGATAAGCCAAAACAAAACTTGATCTCCGTAAAAGAATATGATAAACAGCTTGGCGAAATTGAAGGACGCTACAACTGGTTAAAGCACAGGATAGAAAGTCATAATAATGCGCTTGCATACTGGGAAAAACAAAAAGGTGGGATCAGGGTTGAGTGAGGACGATATGATGCAGGCTGCAAGCATACCGGAAGAAGCCGGTGAAGACTCACCCAAAGAGGTGACTGAACAGGATTCCGGCGAGCAGGGCAAAATTGCCGTAGCACAACAGGACGAGGCACCGAAGGTGTTCCCGAAACTTTCAGAACGGGAACTGAAAGAAAAAATAAATCTCCTCAGGCAGAAGTTAGAGCAGAACGAGAGGGAACTGAAAACCATTTTCAGGGAAATATCGCTTCATAGCGACGGTGGAAGCGAATTAAAAGTAAAGCGCGACGACCTGAACGCGCGGGTCAGGGAGATGTCCCCCAAAGCTGCGGAGCTGCGGAAAAAACGTGATGAAGCGAACGCCAGGATAGCCGAACTAAAATCCATGCGCGACCAGCTCAGAGGCAGGGGAAAGGAATTCAATGAAAAAATCGGAGACCTCAAGAAGACGCGCGATGAACTGAACAAGGCTGCGAAGGGAAGGACGGAAACACTCGAAAAAGCATACAGCGAAGAACTCAATATGCTCCTGACAGCCGATATCCCGCTTGAGCATGAGATCAGTATTTTTAACCGTTTGACCGAATTGAGCCAGAGGCTTGATGCGACTAAAAAAGCCAATGTTATCCATACGGAGATATCGACCGAGTATAACAGGGCAAAAGAAATCTATACGGATATGGATTCCTTACACTCAAAAATCCAATCACTTGCCCAGGAATCCCAGAAATACCATGAAGAGATGATTGCCCTTTATGATGAGATCGATACGATACGGAAAGCTGCGGATTCCTACCATTCCCAGTTGACCGAGAAATATAAGGGCATTGCTCCGCTTCGAAAGAGGATAGGAACTCTTAAAACTGAAATACCGAAACTAAGAGAAGAGCTTGGGGCCTATCTTGAGCAGATGAAAGAGGTACAGTTATCCAGGGAAGAGCTGAAAACCGAGGGAAAGCGGGAGCAGGCGAAGGAGAAATTACAGAAGAGCGGGCGCCTGAGCCTTGATGAGTTCCGGCTTCTGGTTGAGAATGATGATATCAAGCTTTAGACCATACGCCTGTCGCCTTTCCATGGAGCGCAAGTTCGCCCATTACTCTGTCCACATGCCTGGATAAGGGTGAAGGCAAGCGGTTCTCAAGTACAGTTCCAGGCAGGGGCATAAAATAATGGGAGTGTACATTTCCTCCTTTTCCTGTGAGCCATTTAATAAGCTGCAGGGTATCGAGCTGGTCATCCTCCGTCTCACCGGGCAGACCAAAGATGAAATCCACGACAGGCGTGAAGCCGTGCTGGAGACATTTCTCGGCACCTATGATAACGTCCTCCACTGTGTGCCCCCGGTTTATACTGTCAAGCATACTCTGGCTTCCTGACTGTCCGCCCATATTGAGCGTTGTATTGGCACAATATTCCGCCACGAGCTCAAGGAGCCTGTCGTTTATGAACTCCGGTCTAACTTCAGAGGGAAATGTGCCAAAGAATATGTTCCTGCGCGGTAAAGCGCAAAGGAGCGCTTCTATTTTCTCAATTTGCGGATGAGCGCCGTCAGAGCCGTAGGCAAAGGCGTTGGGGGATGTGAACCTTACATCCCGCAGGAATTCCGCGTACTTTGCGACCTCATCAATGCTGCGATGCCTCATCCTGTGACCGAACAATTGCGGTGTCGAACAATAAGCGCAGTTAAAAGGGCAGCCGCGGCTTATCTCTATACTGCTGTGTATCAGTCCGGGGTCAAAAGCGGGGTATTTATTCAGTTCTACGTCTTCTCTTTTTCCAGTAAAAACGATACTGCCCGCTTTTTTAAAAGCTATACCTTTGACCGATGAGACATCTCCGTCTTTTTGGAGCGCGCCTACCAGTTCGGGTAGCGTTTCCTCGCCTTCCCCGATCACGACATAGTCGAAGAACTCAAGCGTCTCTTCAGGGCGCGCCGAAGGATGCGGACCCCCGGCTATGAAAATTGAGCGTGTCTTTGAGCACTCCACCTCCTGGAAAATTGATGCTGCCTGCGGCGTCGCAAAGCTATAGAGCATTATGCCATCGACAGGTTCCCGCGCAAGGTCGGCGCCAGGGAGAAGGGGCATCAGGGCTGCAATGCTTTGCATGTTGGGCTTGAAGTAGCGGAAGTGGACGGGTTTGACCTCAGTTGATAGCATCATGGTTTTTATTAGAACGGGTTTTTAAGATATTACCTAAACTTAGTGTATTGACCATTTAATATTTAGTAAGCATGAGAAAATATAAAGATGCCTGATGCCGGGATTGCAGTATAATGATTGCAGTACAATATCAGAGGAGCCTTATGTTTTTAAAGATCCCAGATAATAATCCATTGACGGACAAAGGCGGTTTTAGGTATTCCGGCTCCTCTAATCATTATTAAGGCTGCCATCAATATAAATGAACCGACGATTTTCTAATCAGATTTTAAAATTGTAAGGTTTATTATGGTTTATTTGAGTTATTTATAGTTTATAAATAGCTATGGTTAGTTAAATTTCATTTATATACGTTTATTTTTTGATTAAAAAAACTTTTACATAATGGCAGATTAATAAGTATTGTGGAGAATACAGTGGATAAATCGCCGGATTACAACAGGAAGCTAAAAATCACAGTTATAATCCTTTTCGTATTATTCGCTGGCTCATTTTTTTTCTTACTCCAAAATCTTGAAAAAGTAAGACAGCAAGATGAAAAAATCAGTGATCTGACCAACATTTCACAGCATCAACAAGAACAGATATCGCAGCTTGAAAATACTACCATATCTTTGCAACAGAACCTGTCCATGACCAGGGAGCAATTAACGAATGAAACGCGAGTACGGCAGACATATGAGCGGGAGATATTAAACCTCACGATGGTCGCAAAAAGCGATTATGGGGTTATGGCAATCGATGAGAACGATAAAGGCAAACTGATCCCGCTTGAGGTTATAATAAAGAACGGGAGCGGCAACCTGTTCATTAACGTAGCTAACGTGCTATTTGACGAGGAACTTCAGTTATCGGCACAGACAGCAGTTAAGGTAGCGCGTGAGACCACAGGGGCAAACCTGGCTAATAAAGACGTGCTTATCAACATCGAATCTCCTCCCGAGGCGCAGGGCTTGATCATACAGGGCGGAAGCGCAGGAGCAGCCATGAGCCTGGCAGCGATGGCAGCCATGCAGGGAAAGACCATAAGGAATGATGTGCTGATTACAGGTACCATAAACGATGACCACTCAATAGGAAGAGTCGGTGCGGTGCGGGCAAAGGCGCTTGCCGCAAAAGAGAGCGGGGCTGTGCTGTTCCTCGTACCCGTCGGGCAAAAAAGCGATGTGGGAGATATAGGCATCGGGATAAGAGAGGTAGGGATTATAGAAGATGCCATGCAATATGCTATCCAGTCACCCTGAACCACAGACGTAAGTTTCATAAATCAATAGAACATTAAATACATCAATGAAAGTTCTTGAAGGCTACCGTGCATTTTTAGAAAAATCAGATGACCCCAACCTTGAAGCCTCAAAAAAAGAGGACGGCATATTCTTTATTTTTCGCTCGTTGGAGGCATGGAAAGAAGAGAAATGCAAGGAGGAGGACATACCCTCAAAAGAACTTATCCTGGGAGAATTAAAAAAGAACAGGTTCATCGCCCATCCTTAACTTTTACAGTCAATTATATATATTGATAAACCCATACTATTGGCAGCAGCGAGGAACTGAATGGGTACAGTAAAATCAGCTATTCCCGGACTGGACGAATTAATAGAAGGAGGTTATGTCGAAAACGATATTATCCTTGTGACGGGAGGACCCGGGGCCGGTAAGACCACATTTGGCGTGCAGTATCTCATAGGAGGGGTGACAAATTATAACGAGCCCGGTATCCTGGTTGCAATGGAGGAGACCCCATCCAGGATAATCCGCGATTCGTGGAGGTTCGGGTGGGATATGGAAAAACTCATCTCCCGGAAGAAGCTCAAAATAATATATGCCAACCCGTTCAAGTACACAAAATTCGCAAAAACGCCGGAGAACAGTCCTGTTTGCTCCATCGCAGCCAGCAAGAATGTTGGCGATATTTTCAGGCAGATCCAGGACGCAGCAGGCGAGATAAAAGCCAGAAGGCTGTTCATTGATTCCATAACGTCCCTTAAATTATCATCGGACGCGGATGCAAGAGATATCGTATCCGAGTTAGTCAAAAACCTTGAGTACCTTGACTGTACGACCCTTATGACAAGCGAGATATACGGCGGACAATCGTTCAGCGTGGAAGAATACCTGTCAGCAGGCGTTATCAGGCTGCATGTCTTCAGGGCAGGGGGAAGCCGGGTCAGGGCAATAGAAATATTAAAGATGCGAGGCGTCAAGCATGATGACAGCCTGCACCCTTACGATATTCAGGAAAAAGGCATTGTAGTCCATCCGACAGAAACAGTAATGAATGACGCAGTAAGCCTTTTTGATGCTGTGGGCTAAAATAATAAAAGGGATACGATATGGATCTTAGTTATGATGAGATAGTCGGGAAGTTCGAGAAATACATATTCCAGACGTACACGCGCCAGCCCATTGCTTTAAAAAAAGCGTGCGGCGCTTTGGTGACCGATGTTGATGGAAAGGAGTACATCGACTGCGTAGCCGGAATCGCTGTAAATAATGTAGGTCACTGCCATCCTGCTGTCGTAGATGCGATAAAGCGGCAGGCAGAGCAGTTAATACACGTATCCAACCTTTACTATACAGAGCAGCAGGCAATCCTTGCCGAGGAACTCGTTAATCTTACGAAGATTGACAGGATATTCTTTTGCAACTCCGGAACAGAAGCCGTAGAAGGCGCGCTGAAACTTGCCCGCAAAGCCTCAGGGAAGAAAGAGTTCGTCGCTGCCGAGCATGCCTTCCACGGAAGGACGCGCGGCGCGCTCAGTGTTACGCACAAGGAAAAATACCGCAAGCCTTTTGAGCCGCTCGCACCCGCGGTATTCGTTCCCTACAACGATGCCGATGCTATCAGGCGGGCTATAAACGGCGACACGGCAGGAGTAATTCTTGAGCCCATACAGGGGGAAGGCGGCGTGATAATACCATCAGATGACTACCTGAAGGAAGTGCGGGAAATCTGCGATGAGACAGGCACTTTATTGATACTGGACGAGGTACAGACAGGCTTCGGAAGAACGGGCAGGTGGTTCGCAAGGGAACATTCCGGTATCATGGCTGATATAATGACGACAGCAAAAGCAATGGGAGGAGGGTTCCCCATGGGCGCTATGCTTGCAAGAGAGGATGTGGCAGCGAATTTCGGGCGCGGCGACCACGCATCGACTTTCGGCGGGAACGCGCTCTCGTGTGCTGCTGCCATTGCCAATATAGAGGTCATCAAAAATGAGGGGCTCGTAAAGAAGTCTGAAGAGATGGGCAAATACCTCATCAGGAAGCTAAAAGACCTGGACAGGGATTATGTCAGGGAGATACGCGGCAAGGGACTGATGGTTGGCATGGAGCTTTCCATTAAATGCGAAGATATAGTGAACAGAGCCAGGGAGCGCGGTGTGCTTCTTAACTGCACGTCGGAATCCGTGCTGCGGTTTGTCCCGCCCCTCACTATAACGAAAGAACAGCTTGATAAGGCGGTGTCCGTACTGGATGAGATTTGAAAAACTTCTCCGCCCGGCGGTTAAAGATATAAAGGAATATGTGCCGGGAAAGTCCATCGAGGAAATAGCCCGCAAATACGGGCTTGACCCCGCCGGGATAATCAAGCTGGGTTCAAACGAGAACCCGCTTGGGCCGTCTCCTCTTGCTGTTGCGGCTGTCAGGGAAAAAGCAGAGAGAGTCCATCTGTACCCGCCATCGGATGCTTTCGGATTAAGAAGCGCGATATCCGTTTCCACAGGTTATCCTGTGGATAATATCGTGGTATCGGGGAACGGCATGGACGGTATTTTCGACACTATGATGAGGCTTTTTATGTCTCAGGGAGCAGAGACGGTAATCCCGATACCTACGTTCTCCTACTATGAGATATCAACGCTTGCGAACGGCGGGAAACCCGTATTTGTAGAGCGTAATCCTGATTTCAATGTTGATGCTGAGGATATCCTCAATAAAGTGACTGATAGTACAAAGATCATCTTTCTCTGCTCGCCCAACAACCCGTCCGGCAATGTTATCCCTGAAGAGGATGTCCGGAAAATCCTGGACTCTGTTGATTCTCTTGTGTTCATCGATGAAGCCTATGCGGATTTTGCCGGGAAAAGCCTGAACGGGCTCGTCAGGGAATATGATAACCTGATAATCGGGCACACCTTTTCCAAGGTATTCGGTCTTGCAGGGATGCGTCTTGGCTATGCGCTCGTGCCCGAATGGGTTTCAAAGGAATATATGAAGGTTATGACCCCGTTCTCCGTCGATGTGTTATCGCTTGCTGCCGGTATTGCGGCGCTGGGTGACAGAGAACACCTGAAAAGAAGCATAGAGACAGTGGAAAAAGGGCGTGTTCAGCTTATGAAAGGGCTTGGCTCCTTATGCAAAGTATATCCCTCAGAGGCGAATTTTATCCTGATAGATGTCTCCCCGGGAACTGCAAAAGAAGTTTCAGAATCGCTATTGAAAAAAGGCATAATAGTAAGGGACTGCACTTCATTCAGGGGCGCGGGGAAATCGCTTATCCGGATAAGCGTGGGCACGGAAGAGCAGAACAGAAGAGTAATAGAGGCAATGAGGCAAATTTTGTGATAATAGCTCTTACAGGCACGCCCGGCACCGGGAAAACCACAGTCTGCGGCTTTATAGCAGAGCATTCGCAATACAGGAAGCAGTACCGCATCATCGACCTGAATAAGCTTGTTATTGATGAGAAGCTTTATACAGAAAAAGATGAGGAGCGGAATTCTTACAATGCTGACCTGGAAAAGCTGGAGGAACGGGTGAAACTGGTAATCAGCCAGGCGCCAGCGGACGTGGATATCATTATGGAAAGCCACCTTTCGCATTATCTGCCTGCTGATGCTATTGTCGTTCTCAGGGCGAATCCGGTTGCTTTGAGGAAACGGCTTGGCAAGAGAAAAGAGTATTCTTTTGAAAAGGTAAAGGAGAATGCAAATGCGGAGGCGCTGGATGTGATACTTGTAGAATCTGTTGAAATGAGTAAGAATGTTTTTGAGATAAATACAACGGATGTGACGCCTCTTGCTGTTGTAAAGTCGGTTATTTCTATAATCGGATCACTAAAAAACGGGAAAACTCCGGAGGATTTCCTGCCCGGGAAGATCAACTGGATAGAGCTGATGGAACTATAGAGGATTTCGATAAACCTATCGAAATATTAAATACAGCAAAAAATAAAAAACATAGGCGTAGACATACATCTATTACCAAAAATCAGAAATGGCTGTTTTTGTAAAATTACCTACTGAAATCCAGGGTATATATGAAAAATCTTTTTAAACAGAATCCTGAAGAAGGTACTATACATCTTGTCATTAACGAGCTGCGCAGGCGACTTGTTGAATATAGGCTGATGGATAAGATGTTCCGTGAAAGATACAAAATGGACTTTGATGAGTTCAAGGGAAAACTTATTGTTGAGGAGTCTGGTCACTCTCTTCAGGTCGAAGAGGATTACTTTGATTGGGAACTTGCTATTGATAGAATTAAGACCATCAGCGCCAATTTAATAAGCTTGCGAAGTATACATAAGAATGAATACGCCCAGAAGATGGGTGTGAATTCAGGCACGATAGTGCGAGAAATGGCAAAGATGTATGGAACAATAAAATGCATCAGTTTCTCCATTTTCCATGATTCAAGTACTCTTGTTTGTGTTTGGTTGCCTCGATTCTGGCTCTCGAACAGTTCTCAGAACGCCACTTCTCCATGAATCTTCTGCGGTGATTATTGAACCACTTTGCATCGATAAACGCAATATTTATATAAAGGAAACTACCTTCCGCTTCCGAGCGTGAGACCACGCTACAACTTGTTTACAATGTAAAGGAGAGCAACAATAGAGACTTCTTTAAAAACCCAACTTGGAGGAAAAATGAATCTTAGACAACCAAATGCGAATGAAGCGACGCAAACCTTTAATCGCTCAAAGAGCGTATCCCCGATGTCAGGGATATGCACCCGGTGTTTGGACGGATGCCGCGGGAATTGTGAGATCTTCAAATCCTCGTTCAGGGGACGCGAAGTGATTTACCCCGGTCCTTTCGGGAACATAACCGCAGGCGCGGACAAGAACTACCCGATAGACTATTCTCACCTGAACATACAGGGCTATGCCGTCGGCGCATGGGGACTTCCTGACGGGGAAGAGCCAAACCCGGACACAGCGATATTCCCGCGCGTTGACACGGAAACAGAATACGGCTGGGACAAGAAAGTACGCTTGAAAGTGCCGATATTCACTGGTGCTCTCGGTTCTACGGAAATCGCAAGAAAGAACTGGGAACATTTTGCAGCAGGTGCGGCGATCTCAGGGATAACACTTGTATGCGGAGAGAATGTATGCGGTATCGATCCAGGGCTTGTTCTTGACAGCAGCAAAAAGATTAAGAAATCGCCGGAGATGGACCGCAGGATTGAGACCTATAAGAAATACCAGGAAGGCTATGGCGAAATCCTTGTACAGATGAACGTGGAAGATACAAGGCTCGGCGTAGCAGAATACGTTTCATCAAAACATGACCTCGATACCATCGAGCTAAAATGGGGACAGGGCGCAAAATGCATAGGCGGCGAGATTAAGGTCAACAGCATAGAGCGCGCTATTGAACTTAAGAAACGGGGTTACATCGTCACTCCCGACCCGACAGACCCGGCAGTAAAGGCTGCATACACGGATGGAGCGATAAAAGAATTTGAGAGGCATTCCCGCCTGGGCTTTGTCACAAAAGAAGGATTCTCAGCAGAAGTTGACCGCCTTCGCGACCTTGGATTCAAGCGTGTGACGCTGAAGACGGGCGCTTATTCCATGGTGGAAGTTGCGATGGCGTTAAAATACTGCTCGGAGGCAAAGATCGACTTACTGACGATAGATGGCGCACCGGGCGGAACAGGCATGAGCCCCTGGCCGATGATGGAAGAATGGGGCATCCCGACCTTCTACCTGCAGTCGCTGGCTTATGAGTTCGCTGAAAAGCTCAGCAATAAGGGCATGAGAGTGCCGGACCTTGCAATGGCTGGCGGCTTCTCAAGCGAAGATGGCGTGTACAAGGCACTTGCCATGGGCTCGCCGTACTTTAAGGCTGTATGTATGGGAAGAGCGCTGATGATACCCGGATTCGTCGGCAAGAACATCGGCAAGTGGATATCTGAAAACGACTTGCCTAAGACTGTTTCCGAGTTCGGAAGCAAACCTGAAGAAATATTTGTTTGCTACGAGGAACTGGCACAGCGCTTCGGCGATGACATGAAGAATCTCCCGCTGGGAGCTGTTGGCATATACACCTATGCCCAGAAGTTCAAGACCGGCTTACAGCAACTGATGGCAGGTTCACGCAGATTCAGGATATCAACCATAACGCGGAACGATATCATGGCTCTGACAGAGGAAGCCTCCAAGATATCGGGCATACCCTATGTGATGAACGCATACAGGGATGCTGCTGAAGCGATACTGGACGAATAGATCGAATGAGGCTTTGCGAAAGCGAGCCTTTGTTTTTCTTTTTTTGCGAATAATCTTATTAATATATACGGGAGTGTAACCTTTTT
>NZ_FZMP01000248.1 GCF_900196725.1 Candidatus Methanoperedens nitratireducens
TCCAATACTTTGATCTGTATTTTTTTCCTATTTTTTTCGCTAAGCATCGATGTGGGGTCTTTCGGAAGTATTACTCTGAATTCCTTTCCCTCCTCCAATTTCTTTTCAATATTGGGTAATTGATGTCTGGGAAAATCATCGGACATGTACCAGACGTAGCTCTTTATTATAAATTTTTCAAAGGTATTTATAATATTATAGACGCCTGTTACTATTTCTCCTTTAGATAGAGAGTCTATTTGCCTTAGAAGTTCAAGTGGGATCTGAGCAGTATCATGATTCAGGAAGAATCCTGATTTCTCAGATATGAAGTTCAGATCTGATATGGTAGAAATAACCAGTTTTCCGAATAGTGTATTATAATATCTACCATCCCCTTTTTTCTCGATTAGCTGGGCTTCTGTTAATCTCGATAATTGTCTTGATGCTTCTGTCGAGTTCATATCAATTTCTTTGATCAGACTGGTGAATGTCATCGGTTTTTCATTCAGGGTTTGGAGTATACCAAGCCTGTTTTCTGAAGACAGTTCCGTAAATAGCTCGTAGACTTTCATCGTGTTTCCTTGTTACATTTGTGTAACCTTTGTTATAAACTTGTTGTCTAACTCCACATTCGTGCCAGATTTTATTTAAGCATCTCCAAATCCATTTTTCATTTGGTGATAACAAATGGTCGGACACGAATTTGCATTCTATGTGACCCTGAAGCCAAACATGGTAAAAGACCTCAAAATTAGATGCGACTACAGGCAGGAATTTGAGTTCGGAGGCATCCTGGAAGTCGATGAGATCAAGATGGTCGAAGGTGAAATCCTCAGGGTCGCGGGCAAATTCGGTGTAATAGACCTGGGCATACCAATGTCCGAGTTGAAGAAGATTGTAAAAAAAGAGGTGAAATAAATGAACAAAGTTGAGACCACATATGGACGACAAAAGGTGAAATCTAGGAACACGGAAACAAATGTGGCAATAGCAATCATCCTTGTTGTACTGGGAGCAGGCTACGTCGTGGCAAGACCGGGGAGCAGCGGTTCCTGGGGCGGCATGATGGGCGGCAACTGGGATGGTAATGGGATGATGGGAAGCCATGGCAACGGAAATGATCATTGCGGCACAGGCGACGGTTATACCGGCAGCGGCTATGGTGCAAATGCAACCCCCATAACCATTGAGAAAGCCAGGGAAGCTGTAGAGAAGTATCTTGCTTCAACAGGAAACACTGACTTGAGGCTTACAGAAGTAATGGAGTTCGATGAACGTGCGACGGTTCGCAAAGCAAGCGGTTCACGGGGAGGTCGTTTGCTCCGCAATGCAGACAACCCCAATGAGATTGTAATGATCTTGGAATGGGATAGTATCGAGAATGCTCGGAAACTAGTGGCGTCAGATGATTTAAAAAAGGCAATAAAGAGAGCTGGCGTCATTGGAGAACCCGAGTTTTACTTACTTGATGAGGTTGATAAAGTTCCTGTGTGACTTAAAGATATTAGAGAAGCGATAAATCAAAAAGAATAAGTTAAGATGGAAGTATCTACCATCCTTGAAGCCTACAAACAGGCTGATTATTTTCTTCTGGCAGCGCCTCTCTATATATTCAGTTTCCCGGCTACAGTAAAAAATGTTAATCCTTAACTCCGCTGATTTTAAGTA
>NZ_FZMP01000211.1 GCF_900196725.1 Candidatus Methanoperedens nitratireducens
TGTCAGAAGTTTGGGGTAAAGTTGGGTAATTTATATAGTGCCTAATTTAACGGGAATTTAGGAAAATACCTTTAGAATCAATAACTCAAACTTCACTATAATAAACCGCCATTACCCAGAAAATCCAGAAGATAAAGTAAAAGGATTCTTACAGGTCGGAGAGTACAAGTATTTCTTCATCCACGGGCAGCAGTTCGATAAGTTATTTATTAGCCTCGGACCTTTAGCCAGCATACCTACCTTCATCTCAAAAATATCAAATGTGTTTTCAAAGATATTCAAACCTGATGGCTGGTCTATAGTAGCAGCATTTGTTATGCTCTTCATCCTGTACTTAAGATTCAAAAATGATGCCATGTGGGCTTTTACAGTGATTTCCTTCCTGTTGTCGATTCCAAGGCTTTTCACATATTTCCAGGATAAATTCTGGGCAATCTTTGGGAATGCTCTCACGGATAAGCCGAAGTACAAAGATATAAAAACAATAATAGATAAAAAATACTATAACGTTGCTAAAGATAAAACAGGCTGGGATGTGAATATAGTGTTCGGTCACACGCATATGCCTGAGATACGCTCATATAAGCCCGGTGGGACCGGAGAAGACCACGAATGGTTATTCCTGAATACAGGTTCCTGGACCCGGGAGGAAGGTAATTACAATACCTTTGTTTACCTTGATGAGAGAGGCTATTATTTATTTAAATGGGACCAACGCAATGGGGCCGAGTTAATCCCGCCGGGGGAGACAATTACAGATTGATATCCTTACAAATACTCACGAAAACAATTCATGGTGATGTAGAAAAACGCCAGTTTCATATAGGTTAAAACATATTATAACCCGGAGTTCCATAATGGCAAACATATCGATAATAGGCAGCGAGAAGTCAGGAAGGACAGCTCTTGCAGGGAAGCTCGGAAAGAAGGGTACGGAGTCCGATATTACGCTATACAATTTCGTAAAGGGAGACAACATATATGCTTTTGTGGATGCGAACGGCTATCCCGGTTCACTGAAATCGCTCATCAGCGCGATAAACCTCTCGGATATCGCACTTGTCTGCGTACCCTCAGGCGGGCTCAATGCCCAGGTAGGGGAATGTATCGTGGCTCTTGACCTGCTTGGCAACAAGAGGGGATTGTTCGTGATAACAATGTCCGATAAATCAAACCCGATGGCGCTCTCCGAACTTGCTGAGAAGATAAAAGCCATCACGAAAGGCACGAACCTTGAGAAATGGGAATCTATCGCTGTTTCCACTACCACGTTTGAGGGGATTGAAGCGCTCAAGGAGAAAATATTCGCACTCGGAGAAGAAACAAAGAAAGCCAACGCAGCCCTGAACGGTCTCCCACCCCGTGTTATGGTGGATCATTTCTTCAATGTGACGGGCATAGGATGCGTGGTGCTCGGAGTCGTTACCCAGGGCACCATCAAGATGCATGACAGCCTTACCGTTTTTCCGATAAGCCGCCCGGCTGAGATACGCTCTATCCAGAGCAACGACGTGGACATGAAAACCGCATCTGCAGGTACACGGGTAGGTCTTGCGCTAAAAGGTGTGCAGTCAAAGGAATTCGATAGGGGATACATAATATCGCAGAAGGAAGAGACATCGTCAAAGTTCAATCTAAAATGCCGCCTCTCTAAATTCACGCTGCCGCTGGGCGTAGGCGATGCAGTCCATGTATTCGCAGGGTTACAGGATATGCCTGCGACAGTCAGCAGCATTGCAGTAGGGGGCAAGGATGCGACACAGGCATCACCGGGCTCGGAATGTGATGTCGTTCTTACAACGCAAAAGGATATTGCGTACAGCAAAAATGACAGGTTGCTTATCGCGCAACTGAACAACCCGAAGCAGAGATTCGTTGCAGGCTGCACTATAGTATAACCGCATTGATAAGCGGGACATCTTTTAATTTCTACTATTGACCGTTAGCCCTGCAAAAATCTACAAAAGCCCTCGCAAAACCAGTATACGAGGCTGCATGGAGGTGTGCATATGCAGCCATGGTATTCTTCACAAGTATGCCGTCAAGTTCGCCCTTGATACCTGTCCCGCGCTTTAGCCTGATAGCAAAAGTAGTATCCTCAGGCAGGTCAACGATCTCAGAGTGGTGGAACTCATGTCCAATGAACGTTGCCCCGGCTTTCCCGATCACGTTATCTTTTACAAATCCGCCGACGTTATAGCTCACGACCCGCTTGTGCCCCATCAAAGTCCTTCCCGGGACCGCCCCCGCCATCCGGAATGTCCCGCCTTTCATTTCAGCCATATGGTAATTCCCGCTTCCTGATACATCGGTCTTGATCTCCTGCGTAAGGTACATAAGCCCCCCGCATTCCGCATATATCGGCATTCCTTCTGCCGATGCCTGTTTGATGGATTCCCGCATTGAGACATTATCTTCAAGCTCCCGGGTGAACAGTTCAGGGTAGCCGCCGCCTATATACAGTCCATCAACCTTCGGAAGAGCGCTGTCATTCACAGGGCTGAAGTAAACAAGCTCTGCACCAGCAAGCTCAAGCAGTTCCAGGTTATCGCGATAGTAGAAATTGAACGCCTCGTCCAGTGCTACCCCTATCCGTATCTTGTTTCCATTCGCCCGCGGTTTAAAAATGCTCTCTTGCGGCATTATAAGAGCCTGTGCCGACCGGGCCAGGGATATGAACCTGTCAATATCAATCCCTTCTTTAATGATGTTCTTAATCCTCCCCATATTCTCATCAAAATCAGCCAGCCGCCTCCTTCCTTCAAGCGCCGGGATAAGACCCAGATGGCGCATTGATATCTTCATAGAGTCGTTGCGCGGGATTTCACCGATAACAGGCGTACCTGTATAGATCTCAATCGCTTTCCTCGCCTTTTCACCGTGCCTTGAACTTCCTATGTTATTCAGGATTACTCCTATGACATTTACTTCAGGATCAAATGATTTGTACCCTGAAACAAGGGCAGCCGTGCTCCGTGTGATGCTTCTTGCATTAATCGTAAGTATTACGGGGCATTCCAGTATCTTCGCTATCTGTGCCGTGCTCCCGATATCGCTTGTTGCTTCAAGCCCTTCGAAAAGCCCGCGCACCCCTTCGATGATGGCTATATCCGCGCCCTCCGCTGCATGAGAAAAAACTTCGCGGACGGCATCCTCGGTCATCAGGTAGCCGTCCAGGTTGCGGGAATGCCTGCCTGTTACTTCTGTATGATAGCTTGGGTCAATGAAATCAAGCCCGACCTTGAAGGGCTGGACTTTGTAGCCCATATCCCGCAATACAGACATTATGCCAATAGAAATGGTTGTTTTCCCGGCTGAGGAGCGGTCTCCTGCTATGAGGATTCGGGGGATGTCCAGCATGTCGGTCATGTTTCTATATCCTTGTAAGCTCCCTCAGCCTTTTATCATCCAGCGGCTTCGGGATTTGCGCCTCTTTTTCCGCCATTATAGCCTGCGCAAGTTTGCGATAAACGCCAGCAATTGTAGAATCCGGCGCCTTTTCAATAACAGAGAATCCCTCCCTCTCGCACGTCTGCACCAGAACATCCTTGGGGATGAATGCAAGCAACCTGCTCCCTATCTCCTTTGCGAATTCGCCGACTATGGTCTCTTCGTTCGGTGCGCCCCTTGAGTTGCAGATAACGCCATTAAGCGTCATCTCCAGCCGCGAAAGCCCTTTGCAAATGTTATTGGCTGCGTACAACGGCATGTACTCACCCGATGTAAGCACGTATGCCTCGTTCACAAGCCCTTTCTTTACCGGTGCAACAAAGCCGCCGCACACGATGTCGCCGGGTACGTCGTATATCACAAGGTCTGTATCCTCGATGGCTTTTGATATCTTCTTAAGCAGGCTTATTGCAACAATGATTCCCCTGCCTGCACAGCCTATGCCGGGCTCAGGACCTCCTATCTCCACACATTTTACCCCTTTATATCCGCTGAAAACGATATCCTCTTCTTTTATGTCCTCGCCCTGCCTCATTAAATCCATGATCGTGGGGATGCGCCTTCCGCGCAACAATGTGATTGAGGAATCGCTCTTGGGGTCGCATCCTATTATGGTGACCCGATAGCCCTCGTCCGCGCATGCAGCAGCTACATTGGACGCCGTGCTTGACTTGCCGATGCCGCCTTTCCCGTATATCGCTATCTGCTTAGGCATCTTTTGCCAGCTCCCTCAGCGTTGCCCCGAACTCTGATTCAACGATATGATTCACTCCCAGCGTCTTGGGATGCAGGTCTATCTCCACAACTACATGCTTGTGCCCCATCTCTTTTAACGGCACTACCTGGCGCGGGCCGTTCGTGATGGAAAAAAGTTCCATGTTCTTCATATTATCCATGGGAAGCGCATGCGGTACTCCTGTTATTACAGCAAAATCGAAATCCTGATATTTTTCACCGATTATCCTGCTTGCATTATTCCCGGCTATGGGATACTCATCCAGCCCTCCTATGATGTGATGGATCTTCATATCTTTCTGCGTCAGCTCATCCTTAATCTCGCGGGCATTTCTCCTGTTCTTGGGGAGACCCACGTTCACGTCGAGGTTCGCCATGTTTACAATACTGGAACTGACACCCAGCTTTTCGGCTGTCTGAGCGACGGCAAGATTGATATCGGCGAACATGAAAGCAGTTTCTTTCTTGGCGTTGAGTATATTCAGCCCCTTCTTCCCCTGCTTCATCAGTTCAAGCAATCTTTCAGCTACCCTGAATTTCAAATCTCCGCGATTGGGTTCCAGGTACTCCTTGCTAGCAGCACCATGGCGTTTCTCGACCATTGTGGCTTCTTTCAGGAGCGATTTTTGCCTCTCGAATTCCGCTTCGCTTATGATCCCGGCTGCAAGCGCCGACTCAAGCGCGATGATAACACCTTTTGTATTATCCCTGTAGCCAGCATGGACTTCGACTTCGATTACCGGCACATCGGGCTGGACTTCGGTCACTGCCTCATGAAGCTCTTCCCCGATTATCATGCTTGCGCATGTTCCCACTATGCCTATGCGCTTCGGGTTAAAGCGTTTTATGACCTTTTCAAGCACCTCGACCAGCGAATCGTGCCCTCCGAAAACAAAACCAGACTCATCAAGGGAAGTGGTGACTACCCTCATCCCATCCTCCTCAAGCAGCCTGGCATGCTTGAAACTGCATCCGGGGGGTCCGTGCAGTATAACGACGTCGGTATCAAGGTCTCGCAGGGTGTACAGCGCAGCCACAATCGAGCTTGGGCGCGGGTGCATTATAAGCGGTTCTTTCTCTTTTACAGGCATTTTTTCTCCGGATAGAGACCCCGGATACGGGGGCCATTAAAATCGTGGTTTTTACCTATATGCACTTAGTATGATAATACTTTCGCACTACCCGGCTTCCAGGTGGTACCAACGGGTGAGTGAAACCAAAAGTAACTATCGGATACTCCGAGAGGAAACTTAAATAATACCTCCTCCTTATTAAGGTTTACATGCTTAAAGAAGAAATCTGGATCGAGAAGTACCGCCCGAAAAGGCTGGACGACATCGTGGGACAGGATGAAGTCATAAAGCGCCTTAAATCCTATGTCCAGTCACGTAACCTGCCGCATCTTCTGTTCTCAGGACCGCCGGGCGTTGGAAAAACTGCCGCCGCCATCAGTGTGGCGCGTGAGCTTTTTGGGGAAGCATGGGCTAACAACTTCACGGAGCTTAATGCAAGCGACGAGCGCGGAATCGATGTCGTGCGGAACAAGATAAAGAACTTTGCCAGGACTGCACCCCTGGGCGAAGCGGAATTCAAGATAATCTTCCTTGATGAGGCTGATGCCCTTACCTCTGATGCGCAATCCGCCCTCCGGAGAACAATGGAAAAATACACAAGTTCATGCCGTTTTATCCTTTCATGCAATTACTCTTCAAAAATTATCGAGCCCATCCAGTCGCGGTGCGCGGTCTACAGGTTCAAACCGATTTCCAGCGCAGCAGTTGAAGAGAGAGTGAGATATATTGCCAAAACAGAAGGTGTGAACCTCACCGACGATGGTATGGAGGCTATAAGGTACGTGGCAGCCGGGGATATGAGGCGGGCAATCAATGCCCTCCAGGCGGCTGCGATGCTGGATAAAACAGTGGATATGGATGCTATATACAAGACAACCGCCACTGCAAAGCCTGAAGAAGTGGTGGAGCTTATCAAACTGTCTCTTGAGGGCAATTTCATGAAAGCCAGAGCAAAACTGGATTACCTGCTGATCGAGCAGGGACTTTCCGGCGAGGATATCATAGGGCAAATATATCGCGCCATGCTCGATATGACTGTCCCGGACAGGTTGAAGGTTGACCTCATCGACCGCATAGGAGAGGTGGATTTCAGGATGGCTGAAGGGGCGAACGAACGTATCCAGCTTGAGGCTCTGATAGCTCATTTTATATTGTGCGGAGCCAATAAGAAATAGAAATGACCGTTGAAACAACGCTCTTAAATATATTTGGCTCAAAAGAACTGGCTGTAATTCTAATTGCCGCCCTGCCGATTTTTGAACTCAGAGGGGCAATCCCAATAGCTATATTTACATTCGGATTAGACCCTCTTACCACGTTTATCCTTTCGGTCGCAGGCAACATGCTGCCTGTGATACCGCTTCTCCTCTATCTTGAACCGGTATCGAATTTCCTGCGGCGGTGGAGGGCAGGGGATGTTTTTTTCACGTGGCTGTTTAACAGGACACGTCATAAGCACAGCGCCCAATTTGAAAAATACGGGTCGATCGGTCTTGCCATATTCGTAGGCATACCATTACCTGCAACAGGTGCCTGGACCGGCTGCTCAGCAGCATTTGTTTTCGGTTTCAAATCCAGGAACGCTTTTCTTGCAATATTTGCAGGCGTTATACTGGCAGGTATAATAGTAACATTACTTACCATAGGCAGCATAAATATATTTAGATAAATACATTTATTTAAATAGTTTTCTTCAAAACGTTTATCCCTTTAGAACACAATATAGAGATTTGAATTGAGAAATTAGAACTTGTTAAGTGAGTGATGTCATCCATGGGTAAGAGAACACGTATTATTAATGAACCTTCGGATATCGTCCCGCTCCTCCGCGCTTTTGGCTCAGAGACCCACAAGAAAGTTTTCGATGCTTTACAAAAAGACTGGAAAACCGAAGAGGAACTGGAAAAAGAAGTAGAGCTTAAAGTAGCAGACAGCCTTGATGTACTGAAAAAAAGCGGAATGGTCGAGAGCAAATGGCGGATGCCGCAACCCGGTAAAAAGCCTGAAAAAGAATATCATTCGTCATACGCCCGGGTGAGTGTCAACTTCCAGTGTACGGTTGAGGATTTAAGCGACCTCATTATGATCACTTTCAAGAGTGATAACGAAATAAGGAAGTACCTTGATGTTATTGAGAAAGAAGTAGTGGGAGGCAACCAGTCGATGAACGGCCTCCAACGGGTAGTGGACAGGAGTATTATGTTTATCCGCGGGGTGGCGAAACGATCACCAATCCTGACAGTAAAAGGACAGAGGATTGAGCTGATCGGAGAAACCGAATGATATTGCGGAGCAAGAAAGACAGCACCAGATTCCAGATACTTGTCGAAATAGCCGCACACCAGCCTGATGTGCGGCAGAAAGAGATTGCGGATAAGATAGGCATAACCCCGCAGGCGGTTTCGGAGTATATCAAAGACCTGGTCATGGAAGGGCTTTTATTCTCTGATGGACGCGTACGCTATCGCGTTACAAAAAAAGGGGTGGAATGGGTACTTGAGCGGGCGATGGAGCTTAAAAAGTACGCGCGTTTCGTCATGGAGGATATCGTGAGCCACGTTTCAGTAGCTACTGCAATTGCCGAGGAAGGATTTGATAAGGGGCAGCGGGTCTCTCTCAGAATGGATGAAGGGCTGCTGTACGCCGGTTCCGGGGACGGTGATGTTACAGGTATTACAATATCGGATGCAAAGCCGGGGGAAGATGTCGGGGTGACGGACTTAAAAGGGATGATTCGCCTGCCTGAGGTCAATATAACCATCTGCAAAGTACCCAGGGTAGAGAGGGGCGGCTCCCGCAGCGTGGATTACGAAACGCTGAAAAAATACTCGCAGGATAAGCCGTATATCGCTGCGATAGGTGTCGAGGCACTGACAGCTCTTCGGAAGATAAAGATCAAACCCAATATTCTCTTTGGCGCAAAAGAATCAGTTGTGGAGGCCGCATTTCATGGTCTTTCCTCCCTTGTGGTATCAGTGGATGAGGAAGTTCCTTCGCTGCTCAACCGGCTTGAGGATGAAGGATTGAACTACGAGGTTGTGGATCTTGGTAAATAGCATTGTCAGGAAGCTGGATGAACTTGAGATGATAACCGAATTGGACGAGAAAAAGATTCTTGAACTTCTCGAATAACAAATTATCGTCCGATGGATTTTTCACCTATTACTTACCATATAACGACTATTCCACCGGTCGCATGGAGGCATTATGGAAGGTGAATTTGCGCCCCACGTCGAAGATATAAAAAGGGCGCTTGATAACGAAATAGACGAAGGCAGCATTATAGCGGACTTAAGAAAACTGCTTGAGTACAGGGTACCGATAGAAGAAGCGAAGCGCAGCCTGATCAAGAAATACGGCGGGGCAGAGAAAAGTATATTACGTAAACTCCAGGATACTGAGATAGGAGACCGTAATATCGAAGTGAACGTACTGGTTCTGGAAATAAATAAAAAAACAATTAACATAAAAAACATTGAAAAAGTGATTTTTTCAGGGGTCGTAAGGGATGAGACCGCAGCCAGAGGTTTTACAGCATGGCAGGATTTCGGCTTAAATGCCGGAGATACCATCAATATCAAACAGGCTTACGTGAGGAACTGGCAGGACAGACCCGAAATAAATATCGGAAATAAAGCAAAAGTCACAAAACTCAAGAGCGGAGCTGTGATGGCACAGGAGAGCCTGCAGAAGAAACTATCAGAGTTAAAGGATGGGGATGTCAGCGTCCATACGGTTCTCACGATTTTGAGCATCGAACCCCGCGAGATAAACATAAAAGACGGCATCAAAAAAATCCTGAACGGCATCGGTGCCGATGATGATACAAAAATTCCTTTTACAGCCTGGGTGATACTGCCTGAACTTGAAGCCGGTAATACGATAGATGTAGATAACGCTTACGTGCGCTCATTCCGCGGGGTTCCCACACTTCATATAAATGATAACTGCAAGGTAATAAAGCTTGAAAAGAAGCTCCAGTATAAAGAGCAGCAAAGGGTCATGATAGGGGACCTTATTGAAAAAGAAGGGGCGTTTGACGTAGTGATCGAAGGTAATATCCTTTCTATCAGACCGGGTTCAGGTCTGATATCACGATGTCCTGAATGTTCACGGGTCATCCAGAAAGGCATATGCCGCGTACATGGGAAGGTAAATGAAAAAGCGGATATGCGGATAAAAGCCATAATCGACGACGGGACCGGCGCGCTGACGCTTGTCCTTGATGCAGGACTCACGCAGCAGATTTGCGGCTTTACTATTGAGCAAGCAAAGGAGATTGCAAAGGCTGCAATGTCCCAGAGTGCTGTTGAAGAGGAGGTCAAAAAGAAACTTCTCGGGAAAATGCTGACCGTGAGAGGCAATATGTCAAAGGGTGAGTTCGGTGTAACGCTTGTGGCAAGTAAAGTATTGGAAACCCCCGATACTACTAAGGAAAAAGCAAAAGAACTGCTCGGGGGTATGCCATGGAAAATATAATCGACAGGGAAGTTGCATGGCGCATTTTTGCCTTTGAGTTCAACAGGTCGAACCTGTACCACAGTGAAGGCGATGAGAGGGCGCCGAACTATATTATCACCCCGACCGGTGTCAGGTGCAACCGCCTTTTTGTCGTTGGCGTTGTTACCGAAGTCGAGAACATCGGCGCAGAGAACAATCTCTGGCGAGCGCGCATAGCCGACCCGACAGGCGTGTTCACAGTGTACGCAGGACAGTACCAGCCTGAAGCTGCTATTTTCTTATCCGAGCTGAACGTGCCTGCCTATGTTTCTGTTGTGGGCAAAGCAAGGAAATACGAGCCTGAGGACGGCAGTGTATATACATCGATAAGACCTGAAGAACTGAACTACGCCGATGAGATATTAAGGGACAGGTGGGTGCTGGATACTGCCGAAAGGACGCTTGAGCGCATCAGGATAATGGAGGATGCATTAAGCTCAAAACTGTCCGGAAATGAACTGAAAGATTATCTACTTAAAAAGGGAACGAATGCTGTACTTGCTGACGGCGCCGTAAGGGCTATAGGGCATTATAAAAACCTGGACAGGTTTTTATCGGAGCTTAAAAATGCGCTGGTACGGGCCGTAGAGATGGTCTTATCCGAGATAGTTAAAACCGGAACTCCTGAAAAGGAGAAAAGGCAGGAACAGAAAGCGAGCGAAGAGGCATCAAACCTGCAATCAGGCGCATCTACGTATGTACAGCCGGCAGGTGAACACAGCACATATGAGAAGATCAATGAAAAAATAGAACCAAAAGAGGTACTCGCAGGTATAATCGATAAACTGGATACGGGAAAAGGCATTCCTTATGCCGTGGTAGTCGAAACCGCAATATCGGCAGGAATTGATGCCGATTCGGTAGAAGCAAGTATTAAAGACCTTATGGATGAAGGCAGATGCTATGAGCCAAAGATCGGGGTGCTGCGGAAAGTTTGATATGTTTTGTGCTACCGGAGGTGCACGCCACGTTAACCGGGGCGTCGGTTATGGTTACGTTAAATCCCCTGTTAAATGAGCCCGCACTGGTTGTCGAGAACACCATCAAGGCGCTTGTAATCGCGGATATCCATCTGGGTATCGAATGGGACCTTTATTCAAGCGGCATCAGCATCCCGAGCCAGATAGAGAAACGGAAAAGCCGCATCTGCGATTATATAAAGGCAGTAAATCCCGGGAGGATCGTGCTTCTTGGAGACATAAAACATAACATTCCCAGGACATCATGGCAGGAAAGACAGGAAGTCCCCGGATTCCTGAAAGACCTGGCTGCCTGCGCACCTGTTGATATCGTGCCCGGGAACCATGACGGCGACATAGAGTACCTTGTTCCCGGTAATGTAACTGTACACGATATGAGGGGTTTTGTGCTTGACGGCGTAGGCTATTTCCACGGTCATACATGGCCGAACAAGGAACTGCTTGCAGCACCCCATGTCGTAATGTCCCACAACCACCCGGCAATAAGGTTCACGGATTCGCTGGGTCACGCTTTCTCCGAGCCTGTATGGATACGCACGCGTTTTGTAGAAAAAGCCATCCTGGAACATTACGGCGATATAAAATGGGTTGACCCTGAGGTCATAATAATGCCTGCGTTCAATGAACTGAGTGGCGGGATACCGTTTAATGAATCCGTGCATGAAGAGCTTCTCGGTCCTGTTTTTGCAAGCCATGCTATCGAACTTGAAAAAGCCAGGGCGTTCCTGCTTGACGGCACCGACCTTGGCACTATCGGAGGTATCAAGAAGCTGGGGATAACGAGGGCGCACAAAAGGTATAAGTCAAGACCCGCAAAAATGAAGAATGGGTGAGATAAATGAAGGACGATATTGAATCATTGCCGCCAGAACCCGATGCCTGCGAGACGCGAACGCCGCACGAGCACCAGTTGATGTTCAAAACGCTTGAGAACCCACTGCGGAGGAAGATGATCAAATATATCGGCGCTTTCGGGAGGACGAAAAAAGAAATAATGAAAGAACTCGGGCTTTCCGAATCGCAGTTGAAATTCCAGCTTGATTACCTTGTGGAGATGTGCTATGCAGAGGTGGAAGGGGAGGATTGCAGACTGAATGAGAGGGGGCTGGACTTGCTGCTGAATGTTAAGTGAGGCTATTCTCACGTTCAGGCGCACATTCGCTTTTCCGTGCTCCCTTTAGGACGGGGGGGGCAGTCCTCATGATTGCTAAGTTCTCATCTATCTGTTTTACTTGATTTGTATGGTGAAATCATTACTGGTATTCATATACGTATTATTTGTCGTACTTACCATACTTCTTATTTTCACCTGATAATCGTTTCCTATTTCTATTGACTTAGGAATCGCCCAATTATAATAACCGCTACCACCAGTTCCTTTGATTATACTTGATACTATATTCTGATTTAATAATCCTCCTTTAAGTAATTCAATCGTCACATTAGGCCCTGGATTCCCTGTATAGTTCCATTTGATTGTCTGAGTAGTCCCTCTTGGCCAAATATCTCCTTTTGGAGATGCAACAGTTATACTTGCTGGTATATGAAGTGGTTTTCCAGGATTTAGATCAGGATTGGCCCAGAACGCTGTTCCATTGTGACAATTTTTACAATCTTTTTCTGTTATCATTAAATTGTTGATAAAAGGATGACAATCCTCACAGGCATATTTTCCTATTATTGAAAAATATTGATGTCTTCCTTCAACGTTCGTAGTATGACAACTTCTACAATCTTCGTATGGATCTGGTGTTGGTTTAGTCGCTATACTCGTTGATATCAATATCAGTATTACAAATACTGATATCAGTATTTTATATGTTTGCTTCATATTTTTATCTCCCACCTTTTTTATTATTTCTTTGTTTATTCTACCCTTTATATAATCAGTCGGCATGTATTTACCCAAATTATTGAATGCCATCACGCCATATTTTCGGGTGAAATTGTTATAACTGACTATACCACTGTCACAGAAACTTTGTTGCTGACAACTCATTCGTTTACTTTATGGTATAATGCATAAACTATCTGATTAATAAATATTACGGTATTATTCAGAAATTATTCATGCTCATGAAAATAGGTCTTCTATGCTGAAAAAGGTCATGCAAAGGAATATGATTTTATTAAACCTGACTTCGCCAGCTAACCTATAA
>NZ_FZMP01000210.1 GCF_900196725.1 Candidatus Methanoperedens nitratireducens
CCAACTTTCACCCTTGGTTATGACAACAGCCAAAAACATCCATAATTTTTTTCTGCTCCTCAGTCATAGAACTCGTTCTTTTTAGCAGCTTATCTCCATGGTGGATTTTTACAGTGTAAACATTCTCCAAAAGCTCTTTTATCTTATCAAAACTATAATTCAGCTCTTTGTCCTTGAGTTCCGCTTCGATATATGTTGCCACGAGGTAAGCAAGATGGCAAAGCATCACAAAAGCTCTTATTTTTTTATCTAACTGAAACCTCAATGGCTTAACATTGAGAACATTTTTCATTGTTTGAAAGCCCTTTTCAATTCTGTCTCTCTCGAAATATGCTTTTACTGCCTTTTCTTTTGGCATGGAAGTATCGGAGCAGTAAATGACATAAATTCCGTCATATTTCTCTGCTTCTTCAAGTTTATCGTAATCGATTTTCCACTCTTTCCCATTTTTTAAAAGATATTTCTTAAGACCATCCTTAATCGGCTTCCCCTTTTTCTTTTTTTCAATAGCTTCTATCACTTCATCATAACGATGCTCTTTGATAGAGACTTTCAACTTTTCATTGAAACAAATAAGAAGCTTCCCCTTCTCTTTTTGGATCTCTTTTACATATACTTTTGATCCAGAAAGCTTGACAATGTCTTTAACAGATGAAGATAAATTTTCCAGGACAATTTTCTTCAAACCCTCATGCATCGGCATTCTTGAGATCACACCGAAGCCCAGGTCTTCTACATCGGCTATGGTTTTAACGTCTGCAATTCCGGCATCAAATATAAGTACTGCATTTGTTCTACCAAATACTTTGAGCTTCTCTGCTATCTGAAAAAGTGTTTTTTTCTGAGGAAAATTCCCTGAAAAAATCTCATGAAATATAGGAAAACCATATTTTCCTTCAATGCATAGCCCTATATTTATCTGTGGAGAAAACTCAGGATAGCCTATTTTGGCAAGAGTTGAGCGATAACCGTTAAGGGCAATGCTGGTGATATCATAGAATAGTGTCTCATTGCTGTACTTTTCTTTGAGATTTTCATAAACATTTTGTTCTATAACTTCTTTATGTTCCTCTAAAAAATCCAGGGTTGCATCAATTCTTTTCCTGTTGAAAGGAAGTTCTGCTTTTATAAAGTCAGGATCAATGTTTTCAATCTGATGCCCCATCTTTGAAATGCTCGAGGGAGCACACAAATGCATTAATAGGATTGTATCCAGGTCTTCTTTGTATTTTTCTATCATATCCTTGAGTTTTAATTGCTCTATTGTTTTTGAAACAATAGCTGGCAATCCAAATCGAAACACTTTGTCTACAGTTATGGCTTTTTGAGAAGACTTTACTTTCCCGTTTTCATCTAACGTCCCCAAATATCGCAGGTATTTGTGCTTTACTTTTCCATCCTTATCTCTGTATCCCTCTACCTCTATTGCATAGGTTTTTCCTTTCTTTTTGATCTTCTTTATAAAACTCATAGTTGTCATTTAATATATGACAATAAAGTAAATATATTTTTCGGTTGAGATGTAAAAAATGCAGGTTACTGCTTTAGAAAAAATAAATTTTCAGATTTTGTTGTCAGAAGTTTGGGGTAAAGTTGGG
>NZ_FZMP01000206.1 GCF_900196725.1 Candidatus Methanoperedens nitratireducens
AATAGTGTGGGACATAATTTATATAGTGTCTAATTTAACGGGAATTTAGGAAATTCTCAAGCGTTTCAGGATAAGTGTTTGCTGAACGTGATTGTTCCAATGGATTTGAGTGTCTTTTTCAGTTCGTCTATATTCATAACAACTATTCAGAAAAATTTATTAAAAAAGATTCATGTTAAACGAAGAACATATCACATAAATCTTATTCCCTTCGGCATCTCCCCCAACCTCTCCCTGAATGCATCCGGCCAGTCCTTCTGCTCAAATCCTTTCTGTGCAAAGAACGTACTCGCCCACCTTTCAAGCCCGACGCCCGAGCAGCCGCTCCATACATCCTTACCCGACTGCGACTTAACATTAAAGCCCTTGGGATACTTATCGCCGTTCACGCTCAGATTCTGGAACTCAAGCCACTCGCCATCTTTTCCACGGTAGGGTAGCGGCGCCTCAAAATCAATCGTGCCAACGTCCTTTTTCTCAGCAATCCCTGTAAGCCCTTCCTGCGCCATGAACCAGGGGGTTACCCATGCCATCCTCCATTCAAGGTCGAGGATGTCGTTGAATATGTGCTTATAGCATTCCTGCATGTCCTTTGAATGAGCCAGCACCTGCTCAGGTGTGCCGATGAAGACAAGCTCTATCCTGTGGAACTCATCCACCCTCTCCATGCCGTGAATGCCGCCGCTTTCGTACCTGTGCGATGTTCCCGATCGGTCGAAAACCTTGATCGGGAATGAATCTTCCGCGATAGTCCTCCCCTGAAGGAAAGGCCAGAACGAGGGGCACTGGGCATAACACAAGGCGCCTATCGGTTTATCGATCTTCTCCGAGATCAGGTCAAGGGGCACTTCGAGCGTGACTTTGTAATTATCTATTACTTCTTCCCAGAAAGCGGGGTCTCTTGTCTTTGGGGGAGATACATAATATACTTCGGGATATACGCCCTTTGCGTGTCCTGAATGTTTCAACACGTCCCATACATCGAGCTTGGGGAACACCATCTCAACATATCCGAGGGGCTTGATCACCTCTTCAAGCACTATCTTCTCAAATGTCCTGAAGACCTGCGTCATCTGTGGACCGTGAATCCACTGGCCCCTGCCCGCGGCTCGCTTTATCCAGCCGCGCTTCTCCGCTTCTACCGTGGGGTCGCTGTTGAATTTCATTTCCTTTTTTGGGCTTTCCCATAGCAGGCTCCAGTGCTCAGCCTTTCCGCCAAAGCCCTGTGCAGCTATTTTGTCCTCGATGAGCGAGATTATCCTGTCCGGGACTTTGTTCTCAAGCTGCGCTTCCCCGACATCAAGAGAGAGCGTTATCATCCCGTCTGCGAACTCTATTTTCTTTACATATGGTATTTTAGTCTGGCGCAGCGCCTGCTCTGAAGGCAGCTTCACGATGAACTCTTCTACTTCCGCGCCCCGTATCCCGATCTTGTACTTCTTGCCAAGCGCGCCTGCAAGCGGTTTCCGCAGGCGGATGAAGGCATCGTGTGCGCGCAGGTAGCGGTCTGATTCGATATCGAAGGAGATGGCATTGTCCTTCACGTCCCAGGCGATGATCTTCGCCCCTCTTCCTGCCGGGACGCCTTTTTGCAGGATGGTGGCTTTTGCTTCTTCGATGAACTTTTCTATATCGGCGCGCGCCGCTGATACGGGGGCGCTGGTTTTGTATTCGCCTTTGAGGTGAAAGTAAGGTTCCATTGTTTCAGTCCTATGGATTTTTGTTAAGGGGATATGGTTTTAATTTGATGCTTCTACATCTATCTTCTGTGTTTATTTGAGGTACATTAATGTTCCATTTCTTATTTATACTTTCTAACATCTTCTTTGCAATGGCGCTTTTTGTTATGCGTCAATTTTGTTATGCAACAGAATAGTTGCATTTTATGGGATCTTAAAGGTTAAAGGAACATCACTTGAGATTAAAGGGAAAGGTTTAGATATGTCCGGAAATAGGGGGAGTAATAATCAGAGGAGACAAATATGAAATCATCCAGAAAGAAAAACATTGCCGAAAAATGGCAAAATGAGGGACTTGCTTTTGATTCCTTAAAAAAATACGATGAGGCAATAAAATGTTATAACAGAGTAATTAAGATTGAACCGAAACCTGCAGAAGCATTGTTCTACAAGGGACGCGCTCTTCATAATTTGGGAAAATACGAAGAAGCAATCGAATGTTATGATAAGGTAATCGGGATTGATCCGACACATATCGATTCATGGCTCTGGAAGGGATATGCTCTTCGTGGTTTAGAGAAGCATGAAGAAGCTATAGGATGCTTTGATAAAGTAATTGAAACCGCTCCACAGAGCGATTATTTACTATACCTGTGGCATAGCAAAGGTCTTATTTTTCATATTTTGGGGAGATACGATGAGGCAGCAGTATGCTTTAATAAGGTACTCGAAATCGACCCGTCGCGCACTGAAGCATGGCTCTGGAAAGGCCAAACTCTTCACAGCTTAAAAAGATATGAAGAGGCAATAGAATGCTACCATAGGGCTATCGAAATTGATCCTGAGCACATCGATGCATGGAGTAATGATGGGCTTGCCCTTAATACTTTAGAGAGATATGAAGAAGCAATAAAATGTTACGATAAGGTAATTGATATTGATCCGGAGGATGCTAACGCATGGTATGGCAAAGGGCTCGCTTTCCATGGCTCAGAGCAATATGAAGAGGCAATAAGATGTTACGATACGGCAGTTGGGATTAATCCGGAAAATCCTGACGCCTGGTACTGCAGGGGTCTTGCTTCTCATGGGCTGGAGGAATACGAAGAGGCAATAAAGTGTTACGATATGGTAATCGGGATCGACCCGGCACATGTTAGCGCATGGTACGGCAAGGGGCTTGCTCTTCATAACCTGGAGAAGTACAAAAAGAGAAGATAAGATAAAATCCAGGTGCGAGAGATGGGATTTGAACCCACGAATGCCTGCGCAATTGGATCTTAAGTCCAACTCCTTTGGCCGCTTGGATACTCTCGCATGGGGTCACATTAAATATCCTTTAGAGTTAAATTTATGACGCTTTTTACCATTTTTTAACTTACAACTCTCAGGGATTAATGCCTTAATAGGAGTAAGGGATATAAAAAAGTAGGGTAAAGTGTTCAAATTCGAATAGTACAAGTGGGCAGGTTGGGGAGTGGGGGTTAGTGTATTAAAAAAGTTATTTGCCTGCCCACAAATAATCAGTACAATCTCATTCTATATAAAACTGGCGGGGAGAGAAATAGATTCTCCCCAATAAGGTTCCAGTCCCCCCTTTTTTAGAAAAGCATGTCTATTCTTAGACTTGTTTATGTTACATTGAACATACTTAAAAGTTTCCAGTGGAAATTAAGGGAACTACTATTTATACAATGCAATTATAATATCCCGGTGGTGAGCAGATCTGAACCAACTTTTAATTCACTCACTGTTAATCCCCTCCGAGAACTTCCTGCTCACCTATCGCAACAACAATAACAGCGATTATTATCTATATGACTAAATATATATAACTCTATGATTGTATGTATATTTAATATATGTCTATTGGAAATGGGAGTGACTCGCCTCTTCTCCTAAATATACGTTCAATCCCAGGAAGGATCGCTGTAGAAATAGAGCCTTACAGACTGATACGGTGATGCTCAAGAAGATCAAATAACATCCGTGCCACAAACTCCCAGCAAAAACTATTACCCTCCGTATAGCATATATAGCTTGAGGTTGACGGAGCATGAAATGAAACAACTACTACTTCATATTGTGCGCCGCTAACCTCAACTTTTTCATAATAATTACAGTAATCGTAATTATTATTCACATGGATAAATATATAAACTCTATAGTTGTGTGCTTGTACCGGATAGGCGGGAACGTGGGGATGAGTGGTGGGATCTATGGAAAAAGAGACCTTAATAAAAGACATATCAGTTGAATGGAATGGCGGAAAAGTTAGAGGTTTTAGATCAAAACAAGAAGCGGAACGATTTATAAATCGCATCTGCAAAAAAACCGCTCCAAATATCAAATATTCTATATATAAATTTATGACATCTTCATCCTCAAAAAAGTATCGCGATTCGAGATAGAGCAGTTTATATTAAGTTCGATGCAGCTTGAGGTTAAGTAAAATCAATCCGATAGGCTTATTATAGAAACTGGATTTTTGTTAACCCAGCCTTCCATAAAAAGGGTTAATCATAAGAGGATAGAACGGTTTAATATCAGTGTACAGCGGTGAATCAAGTAAGATATGGGAATAGACACCAAAAAGAGGAACCATCGACTTCTTGATTTCGTTTTTTAAAAAATACACAGTCGCCGCAATAAAGCCGGCAACGATCGAGCCTCCCGGGAAGCTGTGGAAAAATCCATGGAGAGGATAGTTCAGGTTAAAAAGTAAAACACTGAACGGTTCGATATCAATTATTACACTGGCTATCAGAAGTGCCGGGAAGTCAAATATTCTGAACAGGCTCAATCCTATCAGGGAACCCGGACCCAGGTGATACGGCGTAAATGGCATAGTTATCAGTACCGTTCCAATATATTGTACAGTGTGTCCCTCTTCGCCACAGGACGCCCCAGCTTCCTGGCGACATGTACGAACTCGTCAATGCTTTTACTGTGGAAAGGCACTCCTGCTGCCCTCACGACGTTCTCCTCTATCATCGTCCCGCCAAGGTCGTTCGCGCCGTAATCCAGAGCCGTCTGAGCCACAGAAAGACCCTGTGTGACCCATGAAGCCTGGATATTCCTGATATATCCGTTGAGAAGGATACGAGATACTGCTACCATCTTCAGATAATCTATGCCCGTAGAACTTCCGCTTAATTGCGTATTCTCGGACTGGAAGCTCCATGGAATGAACGCTGTAAACCCGCCGTACTTTTTCTGCATATCGCGAATGCGGATAATGTGTTTTATCCTTTCTTCAAGTGTTTCTGCATGCCCGAAGACCATCGTTGCCGTGGTCGGGATGCCCAGGGAATGCGCCGCCAGCATTACTTCCTGCCACTGCCTCCACCCGATCTTGTCGGGCGAGACGGAGCCGCGTACCCTGTCATCAAGTATCTCGGCGCCCCCGCCGGGTATGGAATCAAGCCCGGCATCACGAAGCCGCGAGATGGTTTCCTTTATGCCGGTGCCGTATAACTTTGATATATGTACTATCTCCGGCGGGGAAAAAGCGTGCATCTGCACTTTGAATTTGTTCTTTATCTGCCTCAGCATATCCTCATAGTATTCGATCGACATATCAGGATTCAGCCCGCCCTGCAGCAGTATCTGGGTTGCGCCCAGCTTAACAGCCTCATCGATTTTTGCGATAATCTCTTCAATCGTCAGCACATACGCATCCTTTGCGCCGGGTTCCCTGTAGAATGCGCAGAATTTGCATTTCGAGGAGCAGATGTTTGTATAATTAATGTTCCTGTCCACGACAAAGGTCACGAGTTCGCCTGCGGTTTTTTTTCGCAGGACGTCAGCCGCAGCGCCCAGTAAGTTAAGATTGTCGCACTCAAGCAGCCTTGTGCCTTCTTCCATACCCGGTGGTTCGTTATCCAGAGACCGGGAAAGGATTTCGGATACCTCGCCATCATCTGAAAATTCCTTTATAATATCAAAATTCATCATCCTGCGAATAACTCCTCTTGAATTTCAGCGCCAGTTCAGCCTTCATAAGTTCTCTTCCAAGATAAGCCGCGTGGTCAAGCCGTGAGACCAATCCCAGCCTGACTATAGTATCAAGAACCTCTTTTGCAGTAGTTCCTGCAATCGAATTCTTTTTAGTCCTTGCTACTATTTTTCCAGGATAAAGTTTCCCATCCCGGATTTCATCGGCTGTAATATCTATCTTAAAACAACCTGCCGGGTCAAGATGCCATCCATCGCTCTCCCTTGCCAGGATTGGCGATTCCGGCATCGAACCGATCTCACGCCTTCTTTTCTCCTTTGCAAACAGCAGGTCAATTCCCAGGTCTTTGGGAGCGCTGCCCCTTTCTTTTGAAAGAGCCATCATAACGGATGCGGTCTTTAGCTCAAATACGCTGCCGCGGGCTTTATCGCTGTATTCTGGCGTGAATAAAACATTCGCATCCAGTTCCATAGCCATCCCGGCGAGCATGGCGTTGATGCCTGTCGAATCCGCATCAACGAGTTCCGTGACATTGCCGGCGCCAAAAAAGAGCGGTGTCTTGGGGTCGCGTTTGCGGAATTCATAGTACCTGTCGATCGATTCCACGAATCCGTGACCCGGCGGCTCAAGCACGGGATCGGCGATAATATTGTTGATCCCCATTTTCCTTGCAGATTCGATGTTGTTGAACAGGCTCTCAATCTCTTCAACGCAGTCGGGAATTATGACCACAGTAGCGAGATTTCTGACGATGTTATCTCTTACTTCATTTATATTCCCGGAATTCAGGCTCAGGACGGCATCTACTCCGGCATCAAGGGCAGCATTGATAAGCACGGGGTCGAGGGTATCGATGCTGAGAGGTAAATCGGTTACGGATTTCGCAATTTTTACAGCAGCTCCGGCTTCATGCGGTTCCGTATCCATGGACATGCCCAGGTCTATGATATCCGCCCCGAGCTTTGCAAAATAAATTATTTTATTTGTTAGCTCCTGCCCTGTTAAGTGCGCAGCATCCACTATCTCTGCCATCACCTTCATCCGTGAGTTCCCGCCGAGCTTGACCCCCTTTAAGAATAAAGCCGGAGAAGCCCTATCTTCGAGTTCTGCCACCCTTTCAAGAGCATTCGAACGTCTTTTATCAAGAAGCAGTTCGCAGGCAGGTACTTTTCTTGAAAAGGCGATATCGCCGGTGTATGACAGTACAAAACCGAGGTCTACCGCATGTTTCGGACCGAGCCGTATCGGCGTGCCTGTCTCTTTCTCAAGACCTGAAAAGTCTCCGGATGCAAGACCCGGGATTAATATAAGGTCATACTTTTTTTCAGGCAGGGAGCGGCGGAGGAGAGCAGGGGTAATAAATGAAGCGACCTCTATATCCAGGACAAGAACTTCAGCATCATTCTGCACCGATCTTTTTACTGTGTTCTCTGCCAGTTTTCCGGTCACCACAAGAGTAGTCATTATATCGGCAACCCGAACAGTCCTTTTATTCCCCTTACAATAAAATCAACTGCTATGGCCCCAAGGAAGAGACCCATTAATCTTGTCATCACAAGCATGCCGGTCACGCCAACGACCCTGTTGAAGTAATCGGAGAACCTGAAGATCAAAAACGTAATAACAAATGTAAGCAGGATAGCCGCTATCACTAACAGTACCAATTGCCAGTTACCTTTACCCGATGGATTTGTGTACAGGAGAATGGTTGTAATCGCGCCCGGTCCTGTCAGCATGGGCATTGCCATCGGGAATACTGCGATGTTCTCCCTGTGGGTTGCGGCGGATAATTCCTCGGATGTAATGCTCTCCCTGCTGGTTCTTGCGAACAGCATATCAATGGCTACTAGGAAAAGCAGGACACCTCCGGCTACTGCCAGAGAATCTGCTGTGATGCTAAAAAATTCCAGGATATATCTTCCTGATATTGCAAAGATTATCGCTATCATGCAGGCTATCACCGAACAACGCTTCGCTACGTACAACCTGTCTGTCCGGTCCATATGTGAGGTAATAGAGATAAAAGCCATTACACCGCTGATGGGGTTGACGATGGAGAATATAGCCGCGAAAGCGGAAATGAAGAACGTACTGTTCGAGGTTATGTCCAGCGCCATTGTACTAATATTATTCATTAGACGATATAATGTTTTGGTTAGCAGGTAAAATAGCCAACTATTCAGAAATCGATATCGATTTTACCCGTATCGCAAGCCTTTTTAATACAGCCTCCGTCTAACTAATAATCATGGAACTGGCTTTCAGCAGAGGTACTATTATCATCCGCGGTGATATCAGGATTCCTAACTCCACATGGGATGAACGTTCCAGAACATTCAGATCTGTGGCTTTAAACTACAGGGATATCATAGATTATCTTAAAGTATCAGGTATGGATTTTAAAGACAATGTCCTTGACCTTATACCATGTCCTGACCTCCGTACCGGCGTAGTACTGAGAGATTACCAGCAGCAGGCCCTGGAGGCGTGGGAAGCGGGAGGAAGGCGGGGAGTAATCGTTCTTCCCACTGGAAGCGGAAAGACGTTCATAGGGATAAAAGCCATATCCCTGCTTAATACCCCGGCAATAGTGGTAGCTCCTACCATCGATCTGATGAACCAGTGGCGCGCCAGGCTGAAAGAAGAGCTTAAAGTTGATGCTGGGGTACTGGGAGGAGGAGAGCAGGAGATAAAAGCAATAACCGTATCCACGTACGATTCTGCATACATACACGCCGAGCGGCTGGGTAACAGGTTCGGGTTCATGATATTTGACGAGGTACACCACCTGCCTGCCGAGGGTTACAGGCACATTGCAGAGATGTTCGCCTCACCTTTCCGTATGGGTCTGACAGCTACCTACGAGCGTGAGGATGGCCTGCATACGGAGCTTAACCGGCTTATAGGGGGCAAGATCTTTGAGAAAAAGGTAAGCGAGCTTGCCGGAGAACACCTCTCGCCGTACCGGATCGAAAAAATAACAGTTGACCTGATCAGGGAAGAGCAGGAGGAATATAACCTGAAGCAGGGGATTTTTTCGGATTACCTGAGAAAAAATAACCTTTCGCTCAGGAACCCGGCTGATTTCCAGAGACTCGTTATACGGAGTGGAAGAGACCCAGGTGCAAGAGAGGCATTACTTGCAAGGAACACGGCGAGGGATATTGCCTTTAACAGCGCATCAAAAGTAGGGAAGCTTGCCGGGATCCTGAAAAACCACAAAGAAGGCAAAGTCTTCATTTTCACGGAGCATAACAAGTTAGTCCACAGGATATCAAAAGAGTTCCTGATACCCGCTATCACCTACAGGACAGCGGGCAAAGAAAGGAGCGAGATACTTGAGAGATTCAAATCGGGCATCTATAAAGCGGTCGTCACCTCGAAGGTGCTGGATGAAGGTATAGATGTTCCGGACGCCGATGTAGGCATAATCATAAGCGGGACAGGCAGCGAGAGAGCCTTTGTACAGAGGCTTGGAAGGATACTCCGGAAAAAGAAAGGGAAAGAAGCGATACTGTATGAGCTTGTGTCGGCTGATACAAGCGAGATCAACACTGCAAAAAGGAGGGCAAGAGCCCTGAGATAACAATGCTTACATCCGACCTTCTCGTTACAAGAACCTACAAGGGAAAAATAGAACCTGTTTACGCTTCTCTTGATACGGAGAGCGTTGAGATTGCCAGTTCGGTCATAGACCTCTTCCGGAACCACGTCGGAAAAACCTACGGAGACCTGCTTTCTGAGATAGAAGAACTTGAGGAAATGAATTACCGCTTTATAAGAGGTCTGACTGCGCTCCTTGAAAGAAGATGTGAAATAGATGTAGATGCTGCTATTGACCCTGTCGCTGCCAGAAGAACGGTGTTTGAGGAATGTAAAGGGATAGTCACATGCCAGGAAGAACGCCAGGACATCATAGTCAGGGCTGCGGGTAAGCTTCCTATTGCGCCCGAACAACTGGAAAAAGCCCTATGGTCTGACCAGGAAGAGAATCTTGTGATCAGGGAATTCCAGGCTCTTTCTCCGGAGGACCTGCTCAGGCAGTATAATCTCTCACTTGCCCAGACGCTCCTGTTCAAAGCTACAGGAATGGAACTTAGGATAGAAGGCAACTACCAGTATGTATTCAGGAAGCTCAAGCAGCTTGGGCTTATGTACTCTATCGAGCAGGGTAAAATATACCTTGACGGGCCTATCTCTTTGTTCAGGCTAACTGAAAGATACGGGACGTCTTTTGCGAAACTGCTGCCTGCTATTATCAGGTCGGAAAAATGGAGCTTAAAAGCCAGCATATTGAGAAAAACATTTCAGGGTAAAAGGATTCTTGAATTCACCCTGGATAATACGAGGCGAGTTTTCGATTCCGATATTTTTGAAGAAACGTTTGATAGTGCTGTTGAAAGAGAATTTTCCATGCTTGACTTCAATGGCTGGTCTGTAAAGCGCGAGCCGGCAGTGCTGGAAGCGGGGCAGTATGCCTTTATTCCCGACTTCTCGCTTGAAAGGAACGGAAGCAGGGTATATGTGGAAATAATCGGCTTCTGGACACCTGAGTATCTAAAGAATAAGATACAGAAGATAAACCAGGTAAAAGAGAACATTATCCTCCTGGTGGATAAGAACCTTGCATGTTCGGGTTCGGATTTCAAAACTGCTGACGTTCTTTTCTATGATAAAAAAATCCCGTATATCGGGATAATAAAGATTCTCAGGAAATACGAGGAGAAACAGTTATCAGAAGAGCTTACAAAACTTGGTGATGTGAAGATAGCCATAGATGGCGATGTAATCGACCTGGATGAGATGGCTAAAAAATATAATCTGAGCATTGAGACTTTGAAAAAAGTGGTCGATCGGTATAAAGGAGAATATTCACTCATCGGGGACCAGCTTGTCAGCAGGCAAACCCTGGGAATTATCCGGAACGAATTAACCGGTATAAGAAGGCATAACGAAGCTATCAAAATCTTTGACAAATACGGAGTAAAAGGGCATTGCTCAATACTTGAATTCCTTGGTTACAGGGTGAAGTGGAGCGGGCTTGATCCCGGGAACGCGGAAATAATGGCATAAATCATATGCAACAACTATGTGTTTTAACATATGTCTATGTTTAGTAATGTCTTTTTAACAATGCAATCAATCAATTTATTACAAAAATAATTTGTGAATTACTGAAAGAACCATTCAGGAACCAAGAGAAGCTAACAGTCTGGCATAGGATACCGGACGGTGAAGCAGGGGAGAGACACCCGGACATATCATCGAACCGGTCCGGGATGTACCAGATTTGTTCCGAAGGGCAGCAGTAAGCACATGAAGCGCTATGAGGAGCACTATGTGAAGTAGCTTTAAGCAAGCCTTGTCTGGTTGAAAAACATTGAAATTGATGCAAAAATCGATAAATGGAGGAAAACAAATGAATAAAAATACAACGAATGGTTTAAGAAGAGGCAAACACGCGAAAATAGCTGAAAAGAAGCTGGATAAAGGGGGGTAATTATAATGAATAGAAAAATAAGTTTAGTGCTACTGTTATTAACAGCAGCAGCCCTGGTGGGGGTACCGGGGGCTTCGGCATTACCTGCTTTCACCGCTAATCTCACGGGTAGTGAAGAAGTACCACCTGTAGTTACACTTGCCCGGGGCAATGCGACGTTTAACCTGAGCGATAACGGCACAGTACTGCAGTTCAGGGTCACGGTAGCCAATATAACAAATGCCACCGCTTCACATATCCATCTGGCACCGGCAGGAGCGAACGGCCCGATTGTAGTGAACCTGTTTACCGGACCGACAAAAACTGGAACATTCGATGGTGTGCTTGCAGAGGGTAACATAACACAGGCAAATCTGACCGGTCCGCTTGTTGGACAGTCTTTCAGTGCTCTGATAGATAATATGACGGCTGGTAATACATATGTCAATGTACACACAACCCAGAACCCTGGAGGTGAAATCCGGGGACAGATACTGGTAGCGCCGACTCCGGAAGCAGCATTCAACATCTCAGGTTTCAAGATAAACGATACAAATGGCAATGGTGTATGGGATGCCGGAGAAATGGGGATAGAGAACTGGAATATCAACCTGTTTAATAATTCAGGTATGCAGGCAGCCAGTACATCGACCGATGCTTCAGGCTTCTACCAGTTCACGAATCTTATCCCGGACAGCTATAATGTCACTGAGGAAATGAGAGCTGGATTTACTCCTACCAATGCCACAACCAGGGCAATAATCATCCAAAACACGGACGTTACGAACGTGAACTTCACGAATACGCCGTCGGTACCGCAGGCAAATGGCAGTATCTCGGGCTTCAAGTTCAACGATATCAACGGCAACGGGTCATGGGATCCAGTAGAACCGGGGCTTGCGAACTGGACGATAGTATTGACAATGCCGGATGGCAGCAACATAACCAATACGACAAACACGGAGGGGTTCTATAGGTTCAGCAACCTCTCGGCGGGTAACTATACGATAGGAGAAGTTCTCCAGCCGGGCTGGGTACGGACGTTTCCTCAGGTACCGGTTCGCAACATAACTCTCCTGGCAGGGGGGAACGTGACCGATATCGACTTCGGAAACATGCAGGTACCGCAGGGAACATTCAACATCTCAGGCTTCAAGATAAATGACACAAATGGCAATGGTGTATGGGATGCCGGAGAAATGGGGATAGAGAACTGGAATATTAACCTCTTGAATGCCACAACCGTCACACAGATAGCCAGTACATCAACTAATGATTCAGGCTTCTACCAGTTCACGAACCTTACCCCGGGTGTCTATAATGTAACTGAGGAAGTAAGAGCAGGATTTACTCCTACCAATGCCACATTCAGAGTGATAACCGTCGAAAACATGGATGTAACGAATGTGAACTTCTTAAATCAGGTCACAGTGACACCTACTCCGACACCTACTCCGACACCTACTCCGACACTAACACCAACACCTACTCCGACGCCGACACCTTCTCCAACACCAACTCCGACGCCGACACCTTCTCCAACACCAACTCCGACACCAACACCGACTCTGACACCAACTCCTACTCCGACACCACCACCACCTACAGCTGCCAGCATCTCAGGCTTCAAGATAGAAGACCTCAATGGTAATGGAATATTGGATGAAGGAGAGAAAGGTCTGAAGGGCTGGGAGATCAAACTGACCGGTATCGGACCGGAAACTGCGGGTATCCATGAGGAAACTGCCACGGATGACCAGGGCTTCTACAGTTTCGAAAATCTCCCGCCTGGCAGGTACATTGTAGTGGAAAAAGTCATGGGAGGTTTTGTACCCACCGTTTCTCCGGTTATAATCGTAACCGTGGAAAACGGTATGAATTCCATGAACAACAACTTCATGAATAGACGACCGGTATCCAGTCCAACAACATGATTCAGTCGTGAATGTTCGGCTAAACATAGATCACCATAGAAACATGGATTAGAGGTCCGCATATATGTAGATGAAACAGTGAGATAAGGCTTGATTCGCACCGCGCAGTCGATAGTCATGATTGCGTGGTGCGAAACACAAGCCTGAAGATTTTTTTAAAACTTATGTCCCATCTATTCTACCCGAGAATTGCCGCATCTTTCCTGGCACTTTTCTTTTTGGTGCTCATAGCGCTCTTTTTCCTCGTGAGCCTGGGCCTGATAGGCATCGCCTTCAGGAAGCTGGGTTTTCCTCCTGAGTATTCCATACTTTTACTGTTTTTATCTCTTCTCGGCAGCCACATAAACATCCCTGTCAGGAGAATAGAATCACAGGTCCCGGTAATCTCAGGAGCAGTTATTGATTTTTACGGGTTAAGGTATGTTATCCCGCCTATTGAGGTAAAGCGGCGCACGATCATAGCAATAAACATAGGAGGAGCAGTTATTCCTGTAATAATCTCCGGGTTCCTTATGTTCCGGGCTAATCTGGCTGATGTTGTATTCGGGGTTACGGTAATGTCGATACTTATCCATATGATAGCGCGCCCGATCAAGGGGCTTGGCATTGCGGTTCCTGCGCTTCTTCCGCCGCTTATGTCAGCCGCTCTTGCTCTTTTGCTTTCACCCCAGGATCCTCCCATCATCGCATACATTTCAGGGACTCTCGGAAGCCTCATCGGCGCGGATCTCCTCAACCTGGAAAAAATCCCTGAGCTTGGCACTCCGGTCGCTTCGATAGGAGGTGCCGGAACATTTGACGGGATTTTCCTGACCGGGATAATATCAGTGCTGCTCGCTTAAGCACTTTAAGAGTAGAATTCAGTAGATACCGTCAAAAACAGCTATAACTTCTCAAGCCTCATCCTGAACTCTTTCCTGTGCCTTTTCTCTTCATCAAGGATATGCTTCAGGACTCCGACAACTTCAGGGTCATCGATGGTATTGATCTGACTTTTATACATCTCTATAGCCTCTGTCTCGTGCTCTATCTGCATCTTGAGCTGGCTCCTCAGTTCATCGCCCCCGAAATCAAGCTCTTTATGTTCCATGCCGGGCTTCCCGCCCCTTTTCACGATAAGGTCTGCAAGCCAGTTCATATGCCTCATTTCATCGACTGCGATAGCTTCCGTGACCCTGCCGGGATCGCACTGCGGCATGATAAAGGCGTTCCTCACGTATATCATGGTGGCTTCGATCTCGTGGACAAAGGCTTTGTTCAGTAAACGGGTTATTTCTTCTGTGTCCATATATCAGCCCTCTATCTGTTGCGAATCAATTAAGAATCAGCAAACGACTATTTATCTTTAACTGGCATATGGTCATTCCATGTTAGAATCTCTTGAAAGCTTGTTGTTGGACTATGGCTATACGGGTTTATTCCTGGCAAGCTTTTTAGCATCTACGATACTTCCATTTGGCAGCGAGGGGATAGTCGTAATTCTTATTTATATGGGATTCAACATCCCTGCGGTCGTGCTTGTAGCCTCAACCGGTAATTTTCTGGGCGCATGCACAAGCTATTACATAGGTTTGAAGGGGCGGGGCTACATAGAGAAATATCTAAGGATAAGACCGGATGAAATTAAAAAAGCAGAGACTTACTTTTCAAAGTACGGTTCTTATGTGCTTCTGTTCACTTGGGTCCCTATCATAGGGGATGCTTTCACGGTAGCTGGCGGGCTCCTGCGCTTGCGGTTCCTTGTATTCTCAATCTTTGTATTCACGGGCAAGTTCCTGCGCTACCTGGCTGTAGCGTACTTTGCAGGGATTTTTTAGTATGAGCTCTGGAAATAACTAAATAAAATGTCGATTTAAACCGATTAACCAAAACTTATAACATATGGCGTTTATAAGAAGGTACTATGGTAGAAGAGAAAAAACCCCTCGATAGCAGGTCCGAGGTAATGCGCACAATCCTTAATATCTCCAAAAGCCTGGCAAAAGAGAAGCAGGGTGCTCTCTTTGTAATAGCCGACCGGGCAAAGATCACAGGCAACTACCGCCCTCACTATCCCCAGATTGAGTTCACAGGCAATCTTCTGAGCAAGGGAATGGATGCTGTTATTGAAAAGCTTGCTACCCTTGATGGGGCGGTCATCTTTACACCGGAGGGAAGCCTGATAGCATATGGCTCAAGGATCTTAAAATCAGAGACCCTTCTTGGCTTCGGTACAAAGCATGCAGCAGCTAAGGGAATAACATCATTTGACAGTTCCGCGACCGCGGTCCTGGTCTCGGAAGAGAGCGGCTGGATAAAGGTCTTCCAGAAAGGGGAAATCGTGCTTGAGACCGATGCTGTAGATATCGAGTCCTCCACGCTGGAGAAGGTCTCAAGCTTCCTTACCAACCATGACATGGCATTGCTTGCAGGAGCGGGCATATCCGTGGCAGCAGGCATAGTTACAGCCCCTACATTACTGATAGTTGGCGGAGCGTACCTGGTTGTGAAAACAGCAGGCTCTGTGATATCCTCGGCATTAAAGAAGGAGAAGAGCAAATGATATGATACGTTTTACAAAACTGCACGGGAACGGGAATGACTTCATTGTGATAGATGAGTATAAGGCGAAAGTCATACAGGATGATGAAAAGCCGGCATTCGCTTCAAAATACTGCGACCGCCGCTTCGGGATAGGCGCAGACGGGGTCCTGTACCTTGGAATTTCGGATAAAGCGGATATCCGGATGCGGATATTCAATCCTGACGGAACGGAAGCGGAAATGTGCGGCAACGGGATACGCTGCCTTGTGAAATATGCTCTTGATAAAGGATATATTAAAGCGAATGCTGCCGTTGAGACTCTCGCAGGAGTCCTTTCCATAAGCTCACGGCGAAACGACAGGACATGGATAACAGTGAACATGGGAAGACCTGAATTCAGTAGAGAAAAAATCCCTGTAAAAGGGACAGGTGAGTTCCTTGAGGTCGGTATGCATGGATATAAAGTATCTGCCGTGAATACGGGAGTTCCCCATGCGGTCGTTTTTGTTGATTCACTTGATAGCCCTGAACTTTTTAACACAGCACCGGAGATTCGCTACGACCCCGTTTTCCCTAAGGGGACAAATGTCAATTTTGTGCGTGTCAATTCCAGGGATGAGATTGCCGTCCGCACGTATGAAAGGGGTGTTGAGGCAGAGACATTAAGCTGCGGCACAGGCTCTGTTGCGTGCGCTGCTGTTGCTCACAGGCTCGGTAAGACGGGCAGCAAGGTCAGGGTAAACACAAAAGGTGGCGAGCTTGTTGTATCTCTTAAAGATGGGACTGCTTTTATGGAAGGCGCGGCTGAACGGGTATTCGACGGGCTGATATAAAAAATTATATAGGAATGGATAAGTTTAAGTATCTGCTTATCTCTAATGATTAATAGTAGTTGAATCTATAATGATTAATAATGATAGGATAAATAGGAGTAACGTATGAGAAAAAACGCTTTAAAGATTACTATAGGAATTGTTTTTGTATTGTTGATATTATCAGCAATACAGTTGATAGTCCAGCCTGCGGTGGCTGCCGCCCCGCAGTTACCCAATAACTCATGCGCAGATTGTCATCGAAAATTAATTTTTACATCGGAAGAGCAGAGACAGTTTGTCGAGATACGCATCAAGCATCTTGAGAGCGGCATTACCTGCTCGATAGTTTGCCATGAAGATAAACTGAATAAGTCCACAGCCAGCAGCTATGCCCTGTGGTCCATATCCACGCACGCTCTTTTTAATGTAACATGTGAAAAATGCCACGGCGGAAACCCCTTAGCCACCGCAAAGAATGAGGCACATTCCGGGCTTTCAAATAGTAGTATATCTCGTGCCAATACTCCTGAAGCATGCGGGAAATGCCATGGAGCCGAACTTGAAGAATTCAAGAGTTCTCTGCATTTCAAGAAGTTAGAATCCGGCGAGGAAGGACCGGCGCCGGCATGCATCACATGCCACCAGGCGCACAGTGTACGCGTATTGACAGCTTCAGAAATAGAGGATTTCTGCAGCAACTGCCATAACCGTATAACAGGCATCGATCCTGCCGTGCCGAAAAAAGCAGAGACGGCATTGTCCTCAGTAAACGAATTACAGGTCGGGCTTTCAAAAGCAAGAAGTGCTGTCATTACCGCAAAAGCAGCGGGCAAAGATACGGCAGAAGCCGAGGCGGATTTAGAATCAGCAAGATCGATACTGAGACATATTCCTTCAGTCTGGCACAGGTTCAACCTGACCTATTTCGATACTGAAGTTCAGCAGGGCATTACCAAAACACAGGAAGCAGAGAAGGCTCTATCTGAAGGACCTGCAGCAACTACACCGGAAAAATCCCCTGGATTCGAGGGCATCATGCTGCTGGCAGGTGCGCTTGCTGTATATTTCATAAAGAGACGTTAGGATGACCATGTCGAAGATATTATGTTATGCAACATTGATTACTGAAAGAAAGGAAGCGATATAATGCACGGTAATAAATTAATTTTGTTTATTTTTGTACTTTTGTTCGCGATGTTCGCCGTACCGGGCGCGCTGGCGGCTAACTCATGCCTGAATTGCCATGAAAAGCTCTCGGCATTTAACGAAACAGAGCAACAATTCAATGAGATAAGGATCAAGCACCTTACAAGGGATATAGCGTGTTCTCTTGAATGCCACGCTGCCACGCTCAGTAAGTTCGCAATAAGCAATTTTGAGCAGTGGACTAGATCCAAACATGCCCTGTTCAATGTCACATGCGACAACTGCCATGGCGGCAATCCGGGTTCGGATGTAAAAGAAACCGCACATGTCGGAGTGCTGCGTGATTCGGATCCAAACAGCACGGTTTTTTACAGGAACGTGCCCGGAACATGTGGAAAATGCCATGTTGAGGAACTAAAACAGTTTATGGGCTCAGCACATTATCAGAAATTACAGGCGCTTCGGCAGGCTCCGGCATGCGATACCTGCCACGTCCCCCATGAATTCAAAATACTGAATGTCAGCGAGTTCCACAACCTGTGCAGCAACTGCCATAATATTGATATGAGAGTCGCCCCATCCGATGCGCCTGATAGAGCGATTGCAGCGCTTCAGGATGCGGATAATCTGAAGAGCGAGATTCGAAAGGCGGACGATGCTATCAAATATGCAAAGCAACAGGGAAAAGACACATCAGCGGCACAGAAAAGCCTTGATAATGCAATATCAATCCGGGACAGCCTTCCTGTACTGTGGCATAGTTTTGACCTGTCAAACTTTAATAACGTGACCGACAGTGGGATCAAGCATGCACAGCAGGCACAGCTGGACACAGGTATGCCGATAGCAACGCCAAAAGGTCCAGGGTTTGGCATAATAGTATCACTGGCAGGGATTATTGCCATTTTCCTTTTGCGCAGGAGATAAAGAGGTACGAACATGAGTCAAACCAGGTTAAACCAGACCTTTTTACTGCTTGCGGTAGTATTGCTGTTCAACACGTCTATTATTTCTGCAAGACCGGAATACTCTGTCAAAGAGAGCCGCAACTGCCCGTACTGCCATTCAAGGGAAGGACCGCCCCAGTTAAACGAAATAGGCGCGTATTATGCGACGCATAACCACTCACTGGAGGGGTATGTACCATCGCCCAAGGTAACCGCAACGCCGGAGCCGACCGAAGAAGTCGAAATCGGTGTCCATATGAATACATGGGATGTCGGTTTGCGGGCACTGGCAACTATTTTGCTGATACTCCTTGTGGTCTATATTATACGGTTGTGAGGTGAGCGTATGCATATAGAAAAAATCGAATACGGACCTGAAAAGACAGGGTTCTGGTCACAGATAGCATTTATCATGATAATCTTGCTGACGCTTGCTGCTGCGGGAGTAACGGGTATGATGATATGGAAAATAGTGTTCAGCGACCCTTCAACCGCTTCCGCGAGATCGTTCATAGAGGATATCGGGAAATTACTGGCATACCTCCTGTTCATCCTCGCGGCTATTCTATACCTGTATGTAAAAGGACTGCTGCAGGACGAATATGTTACTACGCTGGAGTGAGAACATGGCAGACAAAATTACTATTACTATAACAAGACGAAAAATTACTGAAATTTTAATTGGCCTGGTCGCATTGTTATTTGCTTCAGGTGCAGTAGCCGCGATATTGAAATATCTCTGGCCGCAGAGCGGGGCTCAGGGCGAATCCAGTGAAATAAGGATAGCCTCGGTAGATGAGGTACCGACAGGCGAAGCCAAGAAATTTATGTTCAACGGTAAGGCGGCTGTGCTTTTACACATGCCAGCCGGTTTCAGGGCATTTGGCGCTATATGCACGCACCTTGGCTGCGTGGCTTACTGGAAGCCTGACGAGAACATAGTTTTCTGCCCATGCCATTTAGGCAAATTCGATCCGAACACGGGAGCGGTAATCTCAGGACCGCCGCCATCTCCTTTGCCGGTTATTGATATAGTCGTTAAAGAAGGTGCGGTCTATGCGCTCAAGTGGAAAGACCCGGATTACGTGAGATCAATCTCGTTCTACGCAGGAGCTGCGTGAGGTGACAATATGACTCTAAGCGATAAAATTTATAAATGGCTTGATGACAGGTTCAAACTGGGGGAACTGCTCCCTCCGATTGTCAAGCATCCGGCTCCGGAGAACGTGATATCCAATCCGCTTTACTGCCTTGGAGGGACTGCGTTCCTGTGCTTCCTTATACTTGTAGTCACAGGGATATTCCTGGCAATGTACTACAAGCCCACACCTGATGAGGCATATAAGAGCGTCGAGCGCATCATGACAGAAGTCCCGATGGGGAGCCTTGTCCGGAGCGTGCATCACTGGGCTGCCAACACGATGATAGCGGCGGTCATGCTCCATATGATAAGGATTTATTTCATGGGCGCTTACAAGAAACCGCGTGAGTTGAACTGGGTTGTCGGGGTATTCCTGCTGCTGACCACCACGACTTTCGGTTTCTCAGGGTACCTGCTGCCGTGGGACCAGCTTGCGTTCTGGGCTACCAAGATAGGAACAGGCATAGCAGGTTCCATACCGATTATGGGGGAATATATCTCCCTGATCCTGGTAGGTGGAACCGATATCGGCGCTGAGACCCTGACGCGGTTTTTTGCCATCCATGTATTGATACTTCCCATAGCTATAGCGACGCTTCTCGGGCTGCATTTCATGATGGTCCGTATACAGGGAATTTCAGGGAGGCTATAATATGGCGATAATAGAAGTTGAAAAACACGAAATAGAGGAAGAGAAACACGAACCTGTAAGGGTACGGGGGCTTCCGTTCTTCCCTCATTTCCTTCTTCGGGAAGTCGTGGTGATGTGCATTATCGCCGGAAGCCTGATAATGCTGGCTGCGATATATCCGGCGGGTCTTCTTACACCTGCCGACCCGTTCACTACCCCTTCCCCGATATTTCCTGAATGGTATTTCCTGTATGTCTTCGGATTCCTGAAATTCTGGACATTCAATATCGGACCAATACCTGCAAAAGTTATCGGCGTAACTGCGCCGATGGTACTCTGGTACGGTCTCCTGATACTGGTGCCGTTCATTGACAGGAACCCGTCAACGGACATAAGGAAGAGAAAGGTAGCTGTCGCTCTCGGAGTTATTGCTCTTCTGGGCGTACTGTACTTTACGTACTACAGCATCGTCTACCATTGATGAAAGTATCAAAAAAAAGTATGAAAGAATAGATGCATTATCTAAAATAGCAGGACTGGTACTGCTGGCTGTCAGCATTGACAATGTATCAAAGGGCAATTACATTATTGCCCTTGCTTTTTTTGGTCTGGGCGGGTTGATAAGCATCATACCTGTGTTCATCGGGGTTGAGACTTCAGCCTGAGGATATTTTTCATTTCATACTCGTTTACCCGGTAATTGAAGACCTTTTCTCCGTCAATTTCGATCACCGGTATAAGATATTTGTACTTTTCAAAAGCTGCTTTGTCTTTCTCGATATCTATTTCGTTTAGCGAGAACGGTAGCTCCTGCTGGATTTTTAGAAGCGTTTCTTTGGCTATGTCACATAAATGGCAGTCTTTTTTAGAATAGATTGTTACATTCAACATAACGATTTTTTGGTTACTAAATCCTTTAAATCTTTGCGCTCGTCCGGATTACACAGCATAAGGTTTATATCTATTAATAATGTATCTTCTTTCTGATTCCTGGGTGGGAATCGGAGGTATTAGTATGAAAAATGGAACAATCTTGGCAGTTGTTGTCGTCATTTTTATTGGTGGGGCAAGTTTCTGGCTGGCATCGGGCAGTAACAATAACAGTAATCCAGAGAAAGAAGGACTTCCGGCATCGCTGGACAAATAAAGAGGAGAAGCTTTATGGAAAAAAAGAATACTAACGTTGAGGAACCAACCCCGGAAAAGATATTTGAGACATTCTTTGCCTTTGCGTCCACACGTGTGCTTGTAACAGGTATTGATCTTGAGGTGTTTACACATATCGCTAACGGATGCCATACATCAGCTGAGATTGCAGAAGCAGCCTCATCCAGCCCGCGAGGCATGGAAATTCTTCTGAACAGCCTGGCGGGTTTGAACTATATTACAAAAACTGGTGGAACGTACCATCTGACGCCGCTTGCAGAGAAATTCCTCATAAAAGGAAGACCGGCTTATTTTGGGGATTTCGTGCAGCATGCAGACTCACTCTGGGAACCGTGGAGCAACCTGAGCGAAGTTGTCAGGACTGGTAAACCATTTAAGAGACTGGAAAAGGAACATGGTCCTGAATTCTTCCAGGAGCTGGTTTCCAGGTTGTTCCCGATGAGCTATCCTGGCGCAAAAGCCGCGGCTGAAGCACTTGGAGTAGGAATCGAATGGAAGAACCTGAACGTGCTTGATGTAGCGGCAGGCTCAGGCGCATGGGGTATAGCCTTTGCAGAGAGTGACCCCGGTACAAAGGTGACCGCGCATGACTGGCAGAACATACTGGATGTAACGAAAAAATTTGTCGGTAAATTTAACCTGAGCCAGAGGTTCAGCTACCTCGCCGGCGACATCAACGAGGTAGATTTCGGGCAGAACCACTATGACCTTGTTATATTGGGACATATATGCCACACAGAGGGCGCTGAAAGAACGCGAATACTGTTTTCACGCGCATATCGCTCCTTAAGGCGTGGCGGGAGACTGCTCATTGCGGATATGATACCGGATGACGACCGCTGCACTGCTGTCTTTCCGCTCCTGTTCGCCGTGAATATGCTTATCAACAGCACAGAAGGGAACACTTTCACGATGGCAGAGTACAGGAAGTGGCTGGAGGAAGCTGGCTTTGCAGATGTTACAACTATCGATGCGCCGGGTCCATCGCCGCTGATAGTCGCGAGCAGGTAGCTTGTGATGCGGCAGAAATTTATCCTGGTCATGGATGTATTTTAGTTATCTTTAATACATCCAGAATATATTCAAATATCTCATGGCGTGCGAGAATTTCTCAAAAAAATACGACGATTATAAAAACATCAGAAAACAGAAAAAGCTTTTCGGAACTTTCGGTTTTCGCGGTGTTATAAATGAAGGGATGAGCGCTGATAAAGCAAAAAATGCAGGCGCAGCTCTGGCAGTATATCTGGGAGCGGGAAAAACCATAGCGATAGGAAAAGACCCGAGAATCTCCTCTGATATGCTGGAGGAGGCGCTGGTAGAGGGAATTATAGAGAACGGGTGCAACGCATTAACTCTGGGTATAATTACGCCAAACACACTTTCCTTGGAAGTAGGGAGACAGGCGGATGCAGGCGTGATGATCACAGCTTCGCACAATCCACCTGAATATAACGGCATCAAGTGCCTGAGTAAAAGAGGAATGGGCTTTTCGCCTGAGGAAGACCTTGCGCTTGAGAAGGTATATTTCGGTGAGTTCAAGAAGACTGCAAAAAAAGGAAAAAAGCTGGCAGATAACGGCGCAAGTGAGAGATATCGCGCCCATATAGTTCAGTATGTCAAAAATTTATTTCCCACAAAACCCATGAAAATCGCAGTCGATGGCGGCGGCGGTTCGGCATCATCCGTGACGCCAGAGACCCTTGAGAAACTGGGGCACAAAGTCGTGAGGTTCAACTGCAAATACGACGGCATGTTCAGGGAGAGGAATCCGGAGCCCACAGACGCGAACCTTGAAAAGCTCAAAAAGCTTGTTATATCCGAAAACGCAGACATGGGAGTTGCTCACGATGGCGACGGCGACAGGACCGCTTTTGTGGATGAGAATGGAAAATTCATACAGGGGGATGTTTCCGCGGCAATAATCGCTGACCATGTACTGCGGCAGAGCAAGGACAAGGATAAGAAAATAGCGGTGACGATTGCATTCTCCAATATCATAGAATACGTTGCAAAAACTCTCGGCGCAGAGGTCATTTATACCCCCGTCGGCGAGCCGTACCTTGCGCAGGCAAAGCTCATGTGCGGCGCGCAGGTCGGGCTTGAGGAACACGGTTCCGTGCTGCTTGAGTGGAGCCGCGAGGGTCCGATGCTGGCGGGAGTGATGGCAGGGATACTGTCAAAGGAAGGGATGAGTTTGTCCGAGCTTGTCGCCTCGTATCCTAAATATTACCAGATAAAAGATGCAAAAACGCTGCCGGCGGGTACAAATACAGAAGCAATACTTAGCAGGTTGAAGCAGGAGATACTCCCGGATTATGAAAGGGTTTCCGATATGGACGGCGTAAGAGTGGATTACGAAGACGGATGGTTCCTTGTGAGAGCAAGCGGAACTGAGCCAAAGGTCAGGGTCTTCTCGGAGGGGAAGAAAGAGGAAAGGGCGCGGCGACTGAATAAGATTGCGATGGAGGGGCTGGAGAGGGCGATGAGGTAGATTAACAGTTCTCTCAGGAGGGAAACTAATCGAAATAGTTTCCCTGTTAAAAGAACTTCAACACTCACAATCTACTCAGCAACGTCAATATTCCGTTATTTCCACAGCCTTCACCCCGTTCTCCCACACATACGCCCTCATCCCGTCCGCGCCCGCAATAAGCCACACCGACGGGGCGTTCTCCATAGTCTCCCTGTCCCACAGTGAAGGGACGGCAGATGAGACCGGATGGGTATGGTAAACGCCTACGATCTCTTTGCCATCCTTCTCAGCCTCATTCCATGCATCATAATGCTCTTTCGGGTCAAGCTCAAAACTTCTCCGGGTGCGCTTTGCGTTAGTTACAGGGAGGGCTTTCTCCACAAGCGCCGTGCTGCCATTTATTGTCCCTATCAGCACACCGCAGGCTTCGTAGGGTTTGTTTGCTTCCAATTCAGCCTGTATCAATGCCATATCTTTTTTTAAGATTTTTATTTCATTAATCATACTTCATTGGGTAATCCAACAATAAATAGGTGTTTTCCATTATAAAATTAGAAATTTCCGTTAATTTTTCAAACATATATTAGTGTCTCTATAAAACTTATGCGGTATAAAATTATTTAGTAATTAATGTTGATAACTCAATTCTATAGCAAATCTGCATTTATCGTTCATCTGCGGTTATACTTTCCTCGTTGAAAAAAAATATATGTGTACATGCACATACATGAAAGGTATGGCAATAAAAACCATAACAATATCACTTGAAGCTTATGAAAAATTGCTTGCGAAAAAAACTGCAAAAGAAAGCTTTACAGATGTTATATTGAAACTCACTAAAAAGAAAGATACACTTGCATATATACGCTCACTGAAACCCAGCACGGAACTTGCTAATAATATCGAAAACGTAATGAAAAAACCAGGGGGCTAACGCTAGAAACGTGTATTGAGCCATCCGGTTTTGCCCAATCCCGATTAAAGATCAATATGCGGGTTCAGGTCACATCCCGTGCAAGGCAAACACATTGTCTTTGCCACGCTTGCATCAAGACCGTACTTATCCAGTATCCGGCGCGCCATTTCTGCAAGTTTAAGCAGCCTCTCTTTCGTGGGGCGCTCGGCTTCAAGCTCCCCTAAACGGAGGGGGTGGACTCCTACGGCCCTGAGTACGGGGATCACGCCCATCTTTGCAAGCTCCTCGTAGTATTTTTCAACGGTCTCATCCGTCTCGCCAAGCCCGACTATGAAGTTCGTGAATACATGGTTTTTGCCGAATATACTGACAGCGTCTTTCAGGCATTCAAGCGTGAAATCAAGGGGTGGTTTTTTACAGTATTTTTCGTAAATCTCCCTGTCCATCGTCTCAACATTGTACTTTATCTCGCTGGCTCCAGCTTCTTTCAATAACCTTGATGAATCCCTGGTCGGGTACACCGATACGCCTATAGGTACGTCGTATTTCTTCAATGATTTAACGAGTTCGACAGCCCTTTCCACCTCTTTCTCAGGCGACACCTCAACCCCCGATGTTATCGAGATCCCTTTCATCTTGCCAAGATTGTATGCCTCTTCGACTAATTCCAGCAGCTCCTTCGTAGATTTTACCTTGCCCTTCAGTTTCGGGACAGGACAGAACTTGCAATCATAGATGCAGCGCTCGCTCATCGTGATATACGCCTGTTCTGGACAGTGGATGAGTTCTTCCTCGATAGTACCCCTCACAAACTCTTTCCCGCCTTTTAATATCACTATGTCGCCGTTGTCTTTTACAGCGCGCAGAGGCGAGCCTTCGTCCACGACAAGCCTTACCCTGTGCTTGCCCGACCTGAAAAAGAAAGCTTTGCCCCCGGCGCCAGGTCCTGCCGTGGGAATGGTGAATCTGCCCAGAAGCGAAGGGTCAATATCGATCGCTCCGATGGAGATGAGCTCGGCTTTTATCTTTGCGTTCATTTTCATATTTCCAAGATGCTTTTTTAATAAATACCCACTTTTAAAAGTGGGTATTTATTTTTATACCCGTTGTTATTATCGTACATTGCTTATACTACATTTGCAGCCTTAAATCTTTTTAGAGCCGACAGATTTGCGTTATAGCGCACGAACTTAGTAGGCTTAGCTTACCTTCAGAACACCTATTCAGGCTTATTAGGATTGCGTAGAACGTGCGAATGCAGAGGTTCTAGTAAACTATTTAGTTTAGTACCTTTAGTATCATGAGCTTTCGGATAATTTATTGAATTGCATAGCATAGTATCGGATTGTGGAAAGACTCAACCAAAGAACATATTCAGCATCCTTCCTAGTAACGGTATAACCTTCATGTGGTCCAATATGAAGTAATTTCCATATTTTCTGCCGAATATGTTCAATTCGCTCACTTTTAGGAAGCTCGCCTTCTCTCCCAGTACATCCTGAGTCTATTATACTGGCAAGTTGAGATGTCATTGTATATCCGCTTGATATTTGAGTTGCAACAAGTGGAATAAGTGCTTCAAAGGATTTTCTACATTTTGTAACTACTTCTTCGTTCCTCCGGGTCCCTCTCTGCTGGTCTGGTCGTGCAACGAGAACGGAGGGCATCGTAATCATCGGCTATGATGCTTCGATCCAGCAAGTGGCTTCAGATGTCCAATCCAGTGACCAATCCAGCCATAGCGTAAATACAATATTATGGAAATTTTTTATTTTCCTTTTTCAATAAAATTTATCGCAACGAAAGTTTTTAAATATTTCTCAGATAAATAACTATTGGAGGTTTATTATGAATAGGGGAATAAAAATATATTATGTTACAGTTGTTGCTATAGTTTCACTGCTAATAATCTCAGGCTGTGTGGGTGCACCTCCACCTGCTGCCACGCCGACAGCAACACCCGAACCTACCACACCAATGCAAACTCCCAGCCCCACTGTGACTGTATCCACATCCCCACTGTTACGCCATCCATCACGTTAACGGTCAAAAAAAGTGTACATTATGAGAGCAATACTCCAGCGCACGGCTCTATACTGGCTGGGGTACCAGTAAATGTAGTTATTGATTTTAATTTTGACTTGGGACCAGGCTCTTCGATATCCATAAAGACTGCCGATAAAGAATACGGTACAGGAGGAACAACTATAGATTCCAATAAGTTGGCGATGCGGCGCAATATGGATCCGAGCGCACCTGACGGTTTCTACACGATCAACTACAAAGCCTGCTGGCATGATGGTAGCTGCCACGACGGGTATTTCCAGTTTATTATTGATAGAACAAAAGCCGAGACCTATACTGATTTACGCAATAAAACTGAAGTTACTGTTAGGCTTTCGGGGATTGCTTTTAAGCCGCAGAACATTCGAATAAGCAGGGGTACAAAGGTCACTTGGGTTAATGAAGATGATGTTGACAACTATGTAAATACCGATGCCCACACAAGTCATACCTACTATCCCCCGCAGAATTCAAAAGCATTAAGGAAAGGTGACATATTCTCATTGAACCTCGATAATTGTTGAGTGAATATAATCGTGAAGATTATAACCCCTAACTTTTAACTTCAATCATTATCCTGAGTCGGGACAGGAAAATTATATACGGGAACAATATCAATTTTATTTTGTCTATTTCAAATACCCAAGTGAGGAGGTTAGAACCATGTTATATTTAGTAATCTGCCGGAGTAAAACCTATCCAATACCGCCTGAGTTCATTGATGCCTTCATTGCTACGTGCGAATATTGCGGGAAATTACAGCAGCAGGGGAAAGTGAAGCTCTTTGCTCCTTTCGCCAGCTTCAATGGTGGCATGACCATCCTCGATGTTGACTCACACGATGATGCCGTGCATGCCATTGCAGGGGCGCCAATCCTGCCATTCGCAAAAACGGCGTTAATCGGCCCGTAAAGAGAAAAGTTGGGTAGATTCGTTAAGGGAGATGACAATGGATGTTTATAGAGAAGATTATTTCGGAAGGTCTTGCCCACAATTCTTATATTGTTGGCGACGGCGGTGAAGCTTTCGTTATCGATCCAAGAAGAGACGTTGATTCGTATATTAAGATTGCCGACAGCAACTGCTGTCGGATAATGTATGTTTTTGAGACGCACAGGAACGAAGACTATCTTACAGGTTCGCTGGAACTTGAGGCTCTTACCGGCTGCAAGATAATTCATAGCAGCCGTCTTGATTTTGGATACGGTGCTCCTGCATCCGAAGGTGATATGTTCGATATCGGGGACATGAGGCTTCAGGTTCTTGAGACGCCGGGTCATTCTCCTGAGAGCCTGAGCTTCATGCTGTATTTGCCCTCCCAGAAGGAGTTCCCGTGGATGGTATTCACGGGAGATGCGCTTTTTTACGGCAATGCTGGCAGGACAGACCTTCTTGGTGAAGAGAAGAAGTTTGAGTTTTCATCCCAGCTCTATGATTCTCTCTATGGGAAGCTGCTGCCCCTGGGAGACCATGTCATAGTTTATCCTGCTCACGGAGCAGGTTCAGCCTGCGGCGGCAATATCGCAGACCTTCCGGTGAGCACGATAGGGTACGAACGGGCAACCAACCCGATGCTTAATCTACCGAAGGATAAGTTCATTGAGATAAAAATAAAAGAGACGCTTCCACTGCCTCCGTATTTTGCAAGGATGGCTGATGATAACAAGAGAGGTCCTTCCCCGCCTGACCAGAAAAGAATTGAGCCTCTTGATGCTCCGGTTTTTGAGAGAAGCATGACCGGCTGCATACTGGTCGATACGCGCTCGCCGCATTCATTCGCAAGCGGGCATATCCCGGGTTCGTATAATATCTGGCTGGAGGGATTGCCTAAATTTGCCGGCTGGATTCTTGAGTACGGGAAAGACATACTTCTTGTTACTGAGAGACAGGAGGATGTAGAAACTGCCAGGCGGTATCTTTTAAGGGTTGGCTTTGACAGGATACGAGGCTATCTCTGCGAAGGCATCGAAGACTGGCAGAACAGGGGAATGCCGCTTGAGAAGAGCGGAATAGACACGGTTTTGGTCTTTATGAGAAACTGAAAGAGAACAAGGATATGTTCCTGCTGGATGTGCGCAATAAGGAAGAGTATGCTGCCGGGCACATCCCGGGAGCGGTCAATATCTATGTTGGAGAACTTGAGAAAAGGCTGGATGAGGTTCCTTCCGACCGCCCTGTAGTCTCTATGTGCTCGGTAGGTCACAGGGGTGGGCTGGGCGCAAGCATACTGAAGCGCCACGGCTACCCGGAGGTATATAACCTGCTCGGGGGTACGACTGCATGGAAGAAGAAGGGCTATCCGACTGAATCATAACGTACTTAAACAGGCTGACATATCGTGAACCGGTATGCGAGAATTCATCCTTTATTCACGCACTGGAAGGACAGATGCAAGGTTCCGAAGCCTCAGGGAAGCTGGCAGGCTGGACGTTGTTTACCAGTGCATACTGATGTCGCTCTTCATGTCGCACGCTATCCGCAGGGACGTCGTATTTCATGCGCTCCTGGGGGGACCGCCCTCGCCTCCGCTTGAACTGGTGGTCGATGGGAAGGATATCCGGGATGTCCATATCGATGAACGGACATGGGAAGATTTACTGCGCAAAGTCCTCTCAGGCGGAAGCCATCCGGGGATAAGCATCAGGAAGAACAGCCTTCAGCAACTGGTAAAGGAGAAAAGCAATATCTTTGTCCTTGAAGAATCCGGCGAGAGCATAAAAACCATTGACCTCGGGGAAAATCCTGTGTTCGTGCTGGGCGACCAGGTAGGGCTTCCGAAAAAGGACGAAGAATTCGTTTTAAGATATGGCAAAAAGGTCTCGATAGGAGGAAGAGCCTATCTTGCCTCTGCGTGTGTGGGTATCATTAACTATATCCTTGATCAGCGGGAGTCTTTTGTAAAACAGGATTAAAGCTCTTCTAAAACGCCCTTTACGCCTTTTTTCTTCATATGCCGGATAAGCTGCTGGTTCTCACGGAGAAATGAGGTCGCATCAGCCTCTATTTTCTTCCTGTCGATTTTTTGCCGCTGCCTTTTCCCGGGCAGTCCACAACGGGTTTCAGGCGCATTATAGGTTCGTCGGCGTACGAGACCTCCGTGATCTTAAAAGGCAGCAAGCGGCAGACAAGAGGCTCGTTTTCACGTATCGTGCACTCAAGCTTTTCTCCCTGGAAGAAGCACCTGCCGTTCTTATCTTTTATCCTGAGTTCCTGGTTAGCTTCTGCAGATTCTAAAAAATCGTCAAGCGCGTACCCAAGTGCCTTGATCCTTTTTATATCAGCGATCGTAAGAGGGATACCCGGGGTGCAGCATTTTGCATTGCATTTTTTATATTCGCACTTCCACCTGTCTACATTTTCAAGGATATGGATCATGGACTATAATTGGCTCTATTGTAATTTAAGCCTTCCTTTTAGGCTATCTGCATACTGATTTTTTAAATTACCGTTAGTTATAGAACACATGTGAAAATATGCATTATAAAATAATCACAACGTATAAATATGTCTTTCCCAAATAATAGTACAGGTGGAAAAAGTAAGATAAGTTATTGCATTAAAAAAAATAGTAGGGTGATGATGATGAGTAAAACGCTTGAAAAAGTCCAGGCAGCGGGAAATGATATTTCTGCCGTTATTGAGAAACATAACCTGTGTGAACTCGAAGCTTTGCTTGCAATCGAAAGTGTGAGGATAAGCATTGAGGTATCCATAATGAGAAAAGCTGGGGCGTTCATTCCCAGACCTGTCTGATAATTTACCACATAACTTAATTTTTTCTTGTTCCCAAAGAGCATATATGTAATGTTTTCATTGGAATCCCGGATAACTTTAAACATTCCGGGCTTTAGCCAGAGTATTCTGCCGTTTATATTATTATGATAATTATCATCATAATTATAATATTTTGGCAATAAATATATATACAAGATAGATGATGTAGTTGATTACTCCCTCCAGTATGTCCGTATACTGGTAGGAATGGCGGCACCAATGACCAAAAAAGCAGTTGCTATAGAGAACAATCTCTCAGATATAAGCCTACTAAGCAGTGCAATGCTCACAGCCGCGGTCGTTGATGGGGCTTTCGTTATTTTTACCAGGCGTAAACGGAAAAATCTCCGGGGATTGAAGATTACTCGTGAGTTAATGTACACGGAGGCGGAAAATTGATATCGATCATAGTGCCGACATATAATGAAAAAGAAAATATAAAAAAACTTATCCCTGCTATCCAGAGAGCCCTTAGCAAATACGAACACGAGTTGTTAGTGGTAGATGATAACAGTCCGGATGGTACAGCCGAAGTCGCCGAGAAGATGTCCGGGGAATACCCTGTAAAAGTGCTGAGGCGCAGCGGAAAGCTTGGGCTTGCGAGCGCCGTAATACACGGGTTCGAACATGCTAAAGGGAATGTTTTAGGTGTTATAGACGCTGACCTGCAGCATCCGCCTGAATATATAGTAGATTTTGCGCTCGCTGTTATGAACGGTCATGACATCGCAGTTGGCAGCAGGTACACAAGAGGAGGAAAAATCGAAGGCTGGAGTATGTACAGGTCGCTGGTCTCAAGGGGAGCGATAATGCTATCAAGACCTTTAACAAACGTGAGAGACCCGGCGAGCGGGTATTTTTTTATTAAGAGGAAGGTTATTGAGAATGTCTCGTTCAGTCCCATAGGCTATAAAATATTACTCGAAATACTCGCCAAAGGTTCTTATAAGAATGTGAAAGAAATCCCTTATACCTTCAAGACCAGAAAGTATGGGAAGAGCAAGCTTGACAGCCGGGAATATTTCAATTACCTGAAGCTGTTGTGTTATCTCTATGGGTTCAGATTAAAAATGATATTAAATGAGAGGTTCGGGCAAAAGCAGCAGGAATCAAATCTGGATGCTTAAACTGTATATTTTTATTACCAAGAAATTAAATAGGGCGTAATATGAGAATTTGCATAGCATACCCCCCAATATTGAAAAACGGCAGGTATCCCCTCCTGGGGCAGAACAGGCAATTCCGATATTCAAGCTCAGAGGCTGTCAGGATTTACCCGATAGTACCTGCAACTGCTGCGACCATTCTTCACCAGGCAGGATATGATGTTCTTTTTCTTGATGGGATAAACCAGCGACTCAATCCTGAATCGTTCAAAGAAAAATTAGATGCTTTCAATCCCGACCTGCTGGTAATGGAGACAAAAACGCCGATCATCAGGCAACACTGGGATTATATCGGTAGAATAAAAAAGGGACGAGAGATCAAATGCGTACTGGTTGGAGACCATGTCTCAGCCCTGCCCGAAGAAACAATGAAGCACAGCAGTACAGATTATGTCATAACCGGAGGTGACCATGATATCGGTCTGTTGAGCCTGTGCCGTCATCTTTCGGAGGGGCTACCTCTATGCGGCGGTATCTGGTACAGGGAGAACGGGCAAATAAAAAACACCGGTGAACCTGTTCCGATACCTGATCTGGATAAACTGCCTCTCATTGACCGGGAACTGACAGGCTGGGAAAATTATGGTGAAGCCTACCTCTATAAACCATGCACTTACATCATGTCAGGGCGGGGATGCGGAGGAGGACCGCGAGGAGTTGGAACATGCGGCTTTTGCGTATGGCAGCATAATTTCTGGAACTGCAAGGCACGTCTGCGTTCGCCGCAGAGTGTGGCAGAGGAGATAGAGCAACTTGTTAATAAATATAAGGTGAAAGAGGTCTTCGATGACAACGAGGGGGGTGCGGTCTGGAACAAAAAATGGATGAGGGAATTCTATTCGGAAATGAAGGATAGGGGACTGCCGGGCAGGGTAATGCTTTCCACGAACGCCAGGGCGGATACGCTTGATGAGGAAACCTGCAAGCTCCTGAAAGATACAGGTTTTCGACTTTTAAAAGTCGGTCTTGAATCAGGAAATAACAAGACACTTCAAAAACTGAACAAAAAAGAGACCGTGGAGGATATAAAAGCGGGAGTTAAAAATGCCAAAGACCACGGGCTGATCGTCATGCTGACAATAATGGTGGGATATCCCTGGGAAACTCTTGAAGATGCAGAAAAAACGTATCAAGTAGCCCGCGAATTAATGCTGTACAAAACGAAATTCGGGGATTCGCTGCAGGCAAGCGTGATAGTCCCGTACCCGGGAACTCCTCTGTATGAAGAAGCTGTTGAAAAGGGGTGGTTCATTGTCGATCCTAAAGATTATGAGAAACTTGATATGTCACAGCCCGTCCTGAAAACGCATCCTGTGCCGCTTGAGTGGTGCGACAGGATGTGGGGTATACATAAAGAGCCCATGTTCATCACAAAATCAATGTTGACGCTCAGGTCGTTCAATGACCTGAAACTTGCGTACACGGGGTATAAGTCGGTGTCGGGGCATAAGAAGGATTTTTAAACTACCCATGAAAAAACAGTACAATATAATAATAATTTATTCCAGATCGCAAGAGAGCGGAGGAGCGCTGAGAGCTTCATATATAGCTGAATACCTGTCAAAGCGCGGGCACAATGTCAGATTCATCAAACCTTTAAGAAGACTGCCATTTCAGTTAGATTTTCCTGTCTCCTTGATATATTATCTATTAAAGACGATTTTCATGGATTGTGACTTTATAATAGTGGTCAAGCCATATCCCAATACGTGCATTCCTGCAATATTCAAAAAACTGCAGAATAAAAAGATCATCCTTGATATCGATGACCTGGATTATGCCTACAGGGAGGGGGTTCTGATGCATGCTGGAAGGTTCCTGCAGGAGCCATTCCCGCGGTTCTTTGATGCGATCACGGTCCATAACGATAATCTGCGGGATTTCCTTATAAAGGAATGGAATATCCCGGAGCGGAAAATCCATAGCCTGCCTCAGGGAATCGACCTGGAGCTTCTCGATGGAAAAAATATCGACCGCGACCTCAGGAAGAAATTAGGTCTTGAAGGTCGTCACATAATTACCTTTACCGCGCACCTGGATGTCTCTACAGACATGAAACCGATACTGGAGGCTATAAAAATAGTAAGGGAAAAAATCGAAAACTGTACCCTCCTGGTAGCAGGGAGGGGACCTTACCAGAAGAGTTTTGAAAGGCTTGCCAAAGACATGGGTTTAGAATCAAATGTTATTTTTACAGGACCTTTTGAGATAGAACTATTACCAAGCTACATAGCGCTTGGCGATACATGCATAGTTTATTACGAGGACAGGATGGTAAACCATTTTAGAACATCCATGAAGCTCAGGGAGTATCTGGCTATGGAAAAACCGGTAGCATGCAATGATATTGGGGACCTCAGGCAATTCAAGGAATACACTTACCAGAGTAAAACTGATGTCAGGGACTTTGCTGATAAGATCGTTGAAGCTCTGACGTGTAAGAGCAACAGACCCGCCGAGGGGTATAATTATGTTATAAAAAATTTCTCCTGGGAAAAAATAATAGAGAACTTTGAAACGGATACTTTAGATCCATTATTAAACACTACCTGATGCTTTATTATATACTTCCAAGGTTTGAGCAGCTACTTTTTTCCAGGTAAAATTCTCCAGCACTCTTTTTCTGCCTTCTTTTCCGAACCTTGCCAGGGTATCCTCATCAGACAACAATTTTTTTATAGCGCAGTAGATTGAATCTGAGTCCGCCGGCGGAACCAGAAGTCCGGTATGCCCGTCTACAATAGCATCTTCCACACCGCCTATGTTAGCCCCGATACAAGCCTTGCCGCTAGCCATGGCTTCAAGGTAAACTATACCGAATCCTTCCATGAGAGAGGGAACAACGAAGAGGTCGCATGCTGCATAGATTTTGGGCAAATCATCCGTATCTGTACGCCCCATAAGAAAAACCGATTTAGATAAGCCAGACTCGTTTATAGCAGCCCTGACATTATTTTTTAAAGGTCCGTCTCCTACGACTATTAGCTTCGCCTCAGGGAATTCCTTAACAATCTTAGAAAAGGCGGATATGAGGTATTCAATACCTTTTTGGAAATCCAGCCTGCCTACGAACAGGATTACCTTTTCTGCTGCAATACCAAGTTTCTTCCTGATCTCCGTGCCGTCAATATCCGGATTAAACCGGTTTATATCGACAGCATTTGGTATTATGCTGAGCTTATCCGGTTGTATGCCGTATTCTGCCGTTACGCTTTTTGCGGTATAATTGCTTACTGCGATTAATCTATCCGATTTCCGGCAGAGCAGCTTGCTATTATATTCAAGATAGTCTATTTTTCTATGGATGGCATATTTAAAATATTCAATGTTGCTCGTACTTGCACGATATATCCGCCTTTCCTCTGCATACGGATGATGTATTGTTGCGATTACCGGGGTCTTCTTTTTATTGCCGGGAATGATAATTCCATTGTAATCGCTTGTGTTGTGTATAATGTCTATTTTTCCCGGAGCACCGTTTTCCAGTATCTTCCTGGCATCTATACTAAAGGAGAGCATCTTTGGAAGTACGCGTGACTTCGGGAGGCGTATAACCCTTATGTCTCCCTCTTTTGAGATATCCATGCTCTTTCCTGAGGTTGTTGTTATTACAGTGATATCGTTCCCCATATCATTCAAGGCTGATGCTAAACCGGAAGTGTAAGCGGCTTCCCCGCCGATTTGCGGGGGGTATTCGTAAGTAATAAAACATATGGAAGTCATCTTAAGATTATTAGAGAGATTTTTATGAGACTTTACGTTTTACTTCTCTTATTGTGGATGTATATTCGTAAAAAGTTGATGTGAATGTTTTATTTTCTAAAGCTACTGGTAATTCCTTTTCAAGATCAGTATTATTGGCGTATGTAAAAAAATATCTGGTAAAAAAAGGTGCTATTGCTGAAATATTTTTTTGCTGTGAATAATATACCATGGCCTTTATCCACTTATTATTAACTTCTTCTAACCATGCCTTATCAACATTTTTCCAATCAATCCAAGTCTCTGTAATCCAAACTTCTCTATTATTATTATGAGCTGCGCTTATTACTTTATCAAAAATATCCATTTTGAGACCATAATTGTTTAATCCAATTATATCGACTCCTGAAACCGTCATTGTCGAATTTATAATATTAATCTCATTTTGATTTTTTGATGTAGCTATTATTGTTTTAGTCGAAGGATTGTATTTTTTAATTTTATTTGCAGACTCAACTATTAGAATTTTCCAGTTTGAAACAGAAACATTCCCAAGATAAGCATTTTTTATATTTGTTTCGGGTTCAATTACAATAGCAAAATAATCCGGTTTATATTCAGGGACTACCTTATCAATTGTTGTTAACTCATTAGTGACGTACTCGTTCCATGTCATTTTTTTGATAGGCGTATAAGCTTGAAATACTACATACAATTTTTTGTTAGTTTTTTTAATTTTGTTGAATAGATCGTAGTATTTCTGTTCTTGCGAGGTCCATGTTGGTGATAGATAAATCGCGATTGTATCGACATTAGCATCTTCCAAAAGTTCGATATACTTATAATTTATATCATTTGTACTTTTTTCAGTAACTAATGGTGGTATAATACCGATAAACTCCATTTTATTATATCTCTGAGGATACCAGTCTATGATTTTTTATCAAGCCAACTATTTATATCTTCAATCTGCTTTTGATACTCTGGTGGTATTTTTGAAGCTTGTAAAGATTTTGTAGTTGAGTTTATTAGTTCATTAGGTGTTTCGTTTAGTTTAACGTTTTCAAGTTCTTTAAATGCTTGGTTTAATAAGTCACTAGTATGTTTGTAATCATTTTTTTCATATGAGGTTCGAGCATCTTCTATCAGACTATCTACTACAGACAAATTGTATCCATTGGCTTTTTTCTCGTTATATATATTATTGATATCTGAAATTTTTTTTGTAACTGTTCCTTTGTAATATCTTTTTTTTCTACGCAGCCGCTAATAAAAATAACTACAAGAATTAATAGAAAAAAATGTTTCATGTTACGTAAATTCTGTGTTTGCATTAAAATTCCTCGCGAGTGTAATTAATAGGTTTTATTAAATATAACGTTTCTGTTGATTAATAAAAGTTTTTACAATCTCAGTATAATGCACTAAAAATGTGCTCATAATTGAATCAATAAATTACTGAGTAAGTTAAAAAGCGAGCATAAATTAAATATTAACCATTCGTCATCGGTTAAGCCCACCAGTCGTCCCTGAACCGATATCGATTGACTTGTGGATCAAGTGCCTGACTTGAATAGACATTCATAACTGTCATAATGGTTCTTTCAATTCCATAATATCCAAGTATCAGAGTAAGTTGTCTATCGGCATTTTCAGCAAAAATCGTACTCCATCGCAATTGTGTAAAACGAGAACCAATATCTTTTGGATTATACCTCCGAACTAATGAATATATTCTCCTGCTTACAAAAAGTGTAAGAATCGATATCCAGATATAGGCTTCGATAATTTGTGTGTTCTTTGTATTCACAACATCTAGGGCGTATCTGCTTTTCAATTCTTTAAAAAGAAGTTCAATATCCCATCTTGCACCATAGAGTTTTGCAATATCCTCAGGAGACTTTTT
>NZ_FZMP01000205.1 GCF_900196725.1 Candidatus Methanoperedens nitratireducens
GTGCCCCAAAATCATACTGGTGCCAAATAATTTCGCCTATCATACTCTCTTTTATTTCTGATAATTTTACAAGCAACTTCAGAATCTGACTTACCTCTTACCATTTTTTCCTCCCTTCTTATCAAAGTACATGAGCTGATGTCGTAAATAAAAATCATATACCAATGAGAGATTAATATAGAAGTCACTCACTCTTGTATACCGCGTATGATCATTCGGACTCTGTTTCCCTAAAACAACATTACACCATGGCTTGGGAACAAAACTTCCATTAATATCAACATCGGTAATAACATATTTATATACAACAAGGTCTCTCCAACCATTGTAAATCCTGCTAAAATTCTGATCGATAGCATCACCAGTAAAATTAAGCTTCGCTAATTGCTTCCAGATCTGACTGGTCCAAGAATGATTCTTCCAAGTTTGCGAATCCGCTATAGATGAAAACTCATCAAGAATAAGATATCTCAATTCATTCCAGGACTCATTATCACGGATATCCCGGAAGACATCTTCCAGTTGTGCAAGGCATTCGCCAGGATCATCAGCATCCAAACGCCCATCTTCAGCCCTTAGATCATTGCCGAACTCATCATGAATAATTACATTAGAATACAGCTTTGCACCCCTGCAATAAGCCTGTATGCCTTTTAAAACAGCAAATGCGGTCTTACCAGTACCAGGCAGACCAACATCCGCACTCAGGCACAACGGCATGTAATACAGAGGAAGATTGGCTATATAAGCCATCTTCGGAGTAATCAAGGTCATACCGAGTTTTCAGTCTCTAATGTCGTTGTGCGCTTCTTATCAGCCACATATACGCGCGTATTAGCGACCTTGATATATCCCTCGACATTCTTACCGTTAACAGACCCAGAGAGTTCTATTGACTCATCTATGAATGCCTTGACCACATCAACCTTCTGATCTGAATAATATCTCTGCAAAGCCAGGGACCGCGCAAATACCGTGACCTGGAAGGAACTCAGCCAGGCTTTGAACTTACGATCTATAGCATTGATGAGAACTGCCGGATCTACTATCTTCGCCTGTGTAACACCATTAAAGGGAGAGTCCATTATTAACCTCCCTTCGTAACAGCCACGTTCTTTAAGACCTCAACTATCCCGGATCTCATCATCTCAAATCCATCTTTCATTGATGAGCCAATTATGCCGGTCATCATCAGTACAAGAATAACACCGGCAGCCGCAGCTATGACAACACCATAAAACATAATCCGCATATCCGGGATACCCGTCATGCCAAGAAGCTCAGCATTGCGATTATTCATCTTGTTATAGGCGACATAAGCGTCAAAGGTAAACTTACCGAATTTCTTTTTATCCTCTTCCGACCAGGTATCATAATTCTCCTTATTCATCTTGATCTCAACAAGAGCCATAACCTCCGCCCATTTAGAGAAATCAACAGGCTCACGACAGCCTTCAATCACAAACATAAAATAGCTACGCCGAATTAGAAAGAGATTCTTAACATCATAGGTACAGTTATCCCAATTAATAGTATTCTGCTGCACAGGCTTTACAACGTAAGCCCTGTGATCAACCTTTCCCGTTTTCTTAAGACGAATAACGGTAAACGAATTATAATACCACATCCGCAGAAACCCATCACGGAAACGCTCCCAGCAATATATAATGAAATTACCATGCGGAAGCGGAAACGAAGGCTTAGAATAAGAAACATCTTCTAATTTCTTCTCCCCTGCTGAAGCATCACCTGATCTCTCCTCACCGGATACAATAAGCTTCTGAGACTTCTTACGCCTCTCCCATCTTGTATATACCCAGATGATTATAATCGCAGCCAGTACCCAGTAAAAAGTTATTCCAAACATTTCACCAATAGGCAAACGCCCGGTAAGATAATTTATCAGATATCTCTCTAAACTCATATTTTTTCACCCGCGTGTAGCTTCCACAAAACGATAATACGCCATCAATGCAAAGCCGCACATTAATGCAATGACCATACCTGAAAGCAGGTAAGCATATTGATCCGTATGATCAATGAAAGTGAAACCCATCCACATCGAATAAACTACACCTGCTATCGGTATAAAGAAAGTTTTCTTGATCTTTGCAGAGCCAAGAAGCAAACCGAATAATAACAAAACACTCCCAAGATTTTCCAGCATATTCTCAATCCCTCCGGAATTAATAGCACTGTTATTAGCCTCAATAGTCACATTCGTAAGATTTGTTACCTGAGTTACATTCGTTACCTGCTGAGTGATATTAGTAACCTGGGTAATGTTGGTTACATTCGTAACATTATTCACAGTTATCACCTGAGAATAATTCAGAGTCTCAATATACACAGTCCCCGACAGATACACATTTGTCGGCTTAGTTACCCACGTTGGAGTAACAACTTTAATCTCAAAATAATGTCCCATCTGGACCGGCACATTCATAGAAAAATTGTAAAACAGCTTATTTGCATTAGTACTTGATACGTTTGACACAAAATACTCAACCGAATTATCATATCTCAAATAAGTTTGTATTGTTTCACCAGAACCTGCAACAGAAGCTGCATACCAGCCAATGAAAATACGAGTAATATTTCCAGACACAGGGATATACGCACGAACACTTCCAGAACTCGGGTTTAACCAGCTCCCTGCAATTCCATCAAAGTAATAAGCAGTCGCATTAGCCGGACTCCCAATATCAGAAGTTAAGGACATGGCATACCCATCAGTGATATTAACAGTATCAGCCCTTGCAATCGTTATCGATAAAAATATCATCAACAGACCTGCTATGAACTGAACCTTTTTATTTCGCGAGAAATAAAGAAAAGTACGAAGGGTACTCATGAACCACCACCACGAATCAGGAAAACACCAGCTCCGATAAGCATCAGATCATGAGGCAATATCACAAGCATATTAACTACAGATGGAATCCTGGAATCCTGGAATGAAGCAAGCCGCCATAAGAAATTTCCATATTCATATGCCGCTTCCAGATATCCCATAAACCCCGAGCCAAAGGAATCCTCATTGGTATGAGATGTATTAAATTCATCTCCATAAGTGAATAGAAACGCGTTCTCATCCTCGGTATTATAAATATCATTAACATACCATCCTATAAAGGAATAAAGGACGATAACATAAAAAATTATCAATAAATTCCCCTGAGCACCCATATCATCCCTTCTTGAGCATTGCCGCAAACGTGCCAGCTGCAAGTATGCCAATCACAACAGCATATGACATAGGGAGCAAAGATGCTGATACATCAATCCACAGGCCCATTAAAGCACCTACCATCCCGAAAATGGGATGAGGTATAGCTTTAAACAATACAAAGGCACATAAAGCCATAATCGCCATCGCAACAGCCCCTAGAGTAGCAGGACTTGATCCAAACCAGGCATATATCAAAGACTTGAAATTGTAGAAGAAATCACCTTCAACTTCGCCTTCACCGAAGCCGCCGGTAGCACTAACCTTAAGTACGACATTAATTGAAACCTTAGCATCACCACCACGATCTACAAGACTAATCTTCAATATCTGCTCTTTCTCAGGAAAATTAGATGTACTTATATTAACAGAACCAGTGTCCTTGACAGAAACAGACCTCCCTAATGCAATCCCGTTACTGTCATAGACAATCAACTGAGTGCTCGCAGGGGAAACATATTTTACCACGAACGAACTACCCCAATTCACTGAGGAAGGAGCAGACAAATTATACCCATTATCTGAAATAGGACTCAATTCAGCAATCGCAGTATTCCCACCTGAGATATTCGCTATATATCTCCCAGGAGGATAAGTAGCACTTGAAGTATCAAATAAATAATCTACAGGCGCAGATGTCTGAGACTGAGTGACAGGATAAGAAGGAAGAACAGAACCATTAGGATATTTAACCGTAATATTCTGACTCCCTGAAGGTACAGTAACAACTAAATGCATCGTTTGATTCATATAATAAAGTTCAGATGTCCACGAGACAGTTGGATCACTGCTATCAATCACAAAAGTATCTGATAACTTAGGAGTCCAACCAATACATAAATCAGTTAAAGGCACACAAAAGCTAGTACCTTCAATAACAGCATTATAAGTACCTATCCTAAGCTGCCTCATCAGAATAGAACCCTGCCAATCTGGAATTACTTTAGACTCAGAACCATAAACATCAACAGGCTCATCGACACCGAAAGGATATATCGCTATCCGGTAATTAAAATAATCATGCAAAAGCTTATAATTAATTATCGGAGGAGAACCATAATAAGATGGATCAGGAGTTACTTTTATAGAATAATTCAAAACAATGGGAGTAACATTTGTCGAATTTATAACCATATCCTGAACAAATGTTCGATACGATGAATTAAATGTAAGATTCACATATTTTATTTCATAATTCTCTTTAGAATAAGAGATATTAACACCACTCTCCAAAGGCACAAACATAGAATAAGTACCATCCACCCCTGTTTCTACATTATAAGCAGAATTATAATAAACCAGAGCACCAGGAAGAGGTTTGAGATTACAACCAGTACCCGCACAAGTAACAGTCACATAATGATTAAAAGCAAATTCACCATTGCCTGTAGCATGGAACCACAACCACAGCTTGATCTTCTTATTCCCATTACGATCTACATCAATAAAATTCCTATCCTTACCTACTAACATCTGACCTTTACCAGTATCTACACCGGCAATATTAAAATCAAGCCACCCGGGTTCTTTCCTCCAGTCGTCCCCATACTGATCAAGATCGTCCGAAAAGCCATAACTCACAACACCATTACATGACGACCTGTAGATATTCAAATTTGCGTAAACCGTATTCATATTCGAAGTATTACTGAAATCGAATATCTCATCACTGAAATAATTCCCACCTTGCGAGCAATTAAAAGTAACAGTTGCGCCACCATTATTCGGACCCTGCAAAAGCCAGTTCTCAAAATCAACAAACGCCCTTAAATTCGCAGGAACACTAGAAAAGTACTTTACCCAGTATTCAACAAAACCCCACATAAAACAACCAAGACCACACACATTCTCAGTAGTATATCCAATAGATACCTCAACAAACTGAATCTCTCCACTATTTGATGAAAATGTATTCACAACATTAACATCAAAATAAGTCCTTACCTCAGAAGTCTCAGAAGAAAGATAACGAAGTTTTCCACCTTTATAGACAATCTCATCAGCAACTACATTACCATTCTCCAACAATCGCAATCTTGCAGGATTACCTGATATATCCAAATCCTGTAGTTTTATCACATACTCCCTGCCATCTATAGGCTCAAGAGCCAATGAAGCAGCCATTGTACCACCTAAAAAAATCTTCCAGAGATGTCCACCATTATCAAGCACCTGCCTCATTCTATTCAAATTACCGGATATAGCCTGAGTATTATCCTGTTCCGTATATTCAAAAACAGTACCATAAACTCGCCCCATAGTTGATGTCAAAGTAAAATTATTATTTACTCCCCCTACATCAAAATGCTGAGTTCCCGAAATAGAAGTAAACCCATCTGCTGAAATATCATACATATAATCCCCACTTTCATAAATAGTAGCATTATACAGACCAGCAGCATCAGTATAAACGAGATCACTGTATGTCACATTACTTATTTTCACAGACGCACGCCAAACAGGATTACCAGCCGTATCATTGACATAACCAGAAGGATCATAGCCCATTGAAGAAGCACTCATAGAGACACTATGAACACTTCTTGTACCCAAGAATGAACTATTATATCCCCATACAGCAAGATTTATAAAATCTCCAACAATCAAATCCTGTTCGAGATAATTTGTATAATCATATCCTGAATAAGTCTCATTTACATAATTACCGGCTACAATACCCTGCTCTATAACATCAAAGGAATCAGTGGAATTATAACCACGACCATGATCCCAAGTTACATTCCCCTTTAAAATGCCATTAACACCACTAATAGACTCATTTAACTCCAAAGTATTATCTGTCTGACTACTAAAACTGTATATATGTCCACTATCAGGCAACAAACCTTCATATACCAATTTTATCTCTTCATCAGTTAAAGACCTGTTCCATATATTCAAATCCTCTATAGCTCCCTCAAATTCCCCTTTTAAATCCGCAGAACCTAACCTGAAAGGCGCATTACCATTACCAGGCGTTATTACGAGCTTACCAGTTGAACCATCATATACATCACTATCTCTAAGCTTTCCGTTCTTGTATAGGTAAGTCTTATTACTATCCACTTTACCCACAATATTCATCCATTCGCCCGGTACAATTGGGTCTTGAACATAACTGCCAACACCCAGACCACCAACCAGATTAAATAAATAAAATGACATTCGGTTAGGTCTTGTACCACCCGATTTGTTATATATCCTAAAACCATACTCGTTCTCATTAGTTCCCATCTTCCCTGCATACATCAGATAACAACCCTCATTAGGAAGCAGAGTACCATTCACAATCTTATCCCCTGATACAGTACAATTTCCAAAATCAACCACATCAGGTCGAACCCACAATGATATAGTCAAACCAGAACTCGTAACAGATAAATTATCTACATCAGGAACCTCAGTGATACCATAAGTACCATTATACCGAGTAACATAAGGCGCACCTTCATGCCATGAAAAATTTATATAATCTGCAAGTACATCAACACCCATCCCCCAAGGATCACCAGGCAGATAATTTTGAGGAATATCAAAACTTCTTGTACCTGTATTTACTTCCAATCCCGTCTCATCCTGTAAATACCCGGTATATTCATAAATTCCAGGGTCTAAATCATAAAATGCATTCTCTATTTGATTAACAACCCTTGCATCATCAGAAGCAGCAACTTCATACTCAGATAACGCTCTATTCCATAATTTCACATCATCTATGGTTCCATTAACATACCAAGTATCTGAATAAGAATAACGACCAATAGTCAAATTATCTATTGATGGAGTAAAGCCCTCAACAGCCATACTATTAACAAAAGTTCCATTAAGATACGATCTAACTAAAGTTCCATCATAGGTCACAACAGGATGATACCACACACCAGCCGTTACACTCCCAAAATCAAGATAATGCCGAGTCGCATTATCATCATAAAAGTAAAATCTAAAATACTGACCACTACCCTTAACAAGATTAAAGCCCCAACCAGTCGGACCCGAGCGACCCTTTGATACAATCGCCTGTACACCCGTAGTATTATCAAATTTTACCCAGGCATCAACAGAAAACGCATTATCGAAAAGTATGTTATAATTACTTGCAACAGTAACATGATTTGAACCATCCAAAGTAATACCATTCCCAAACATACCATCACCATAACCAGGAGTTCCCACCCAGGAAACATCATTATGATTACCGCTACTATCAGTTGTATCAAGATTGAACTTATACCAGGCAGACAAATCATCATCAAAATCAATTATAGATGACGATCTGTTCAAAACACCCACAGAATAAGTAGCTATTGTCACATTACTTGCATATGGTAGTACAACTCCATCATCAGGAGTAGGATCAATAAACTCTATTGACAACCCCTCAATTATATTAACAGTCGTTTGAGCCAATAAAACGCAATTAATATACCCTGAATTACATGAAGCTAATTCAGAAGTCCATACTCCAATAGAACTATTACTTATCTGCCACAGGTGACTACCCTTATACGAATCACCATTCATGTACGTTACATTTACCACGCTCGAATTTGGAGCGATCAATTTTAAAGTGTAATACCCACCAACGGTATAATTCCGTATCTGATATGAACGATATATCTCAGTCCCCTGCCCTACATTATGCACCCTATGAGTACCATTAGGATCAGAAGTGAACGTAGCATATGTTTCGATACCAGTGTTAAAAGAAGTCAACGGACTTGTAACATTAACACAATGAGTATAACACCAGTTATCAACCGCGTAAATCTGCCATTGATAATATTCATCGAAATTAAAACCCGATGCCTGGCAACTTAAACCAGTTACCCCGCTACATTCTGGAAGCTTAACAAAAATACCGGACTCGTCCCTATTAGCCTTAACATAATAGTGAACCGGATTATCACCATCCAAATCAGTTACAGCATTCCACGAAAAACCAACAGTAGCATTTTCCTGCTCATAATCCAACTTATAACCAACATTGGTTGAACCATCCACCGGACTAACTTTCACAGGGTAACTAGGAGAAAGAACACTATTATCCCAGGTATATGTAAAAATAAACAGCATATCTTCAGTAGAACTTCCATATCCAGACCATCCCGAAGGAGAATAAAACGACATATACCCATCATGATACCTATTCTGCCACGTTCCCCAAATGATATATCCACCATTATAACTAGCCGGTGTCTCTGGCTCCACAACTATAGCGTATCTCTTCCATGATGGATTAGTCAAAGTACAATCTCCCAAATCCGGCGTTATCCAACCTATCATTTATAACCAAAGAAGATACAACAGCAGAGCAAACTACTGTATCAGACGGCTTAGCATACTTAGTATTGACATCCCCAAGAACTAACGAGATTCTAAGCCCTGTACCTGGATTACCCGATTTCTGAACATAGATACTTGCCTGATCAAAGGAAACACGATTCGGACTAACAATAGAAAACGTCTGAGCGACCTTATCACCAACACCCAAATAATATGAATAGTTCTTAGTAGACTGGGTTATAGTCGCCTGAGACAAAGCATCGACAGGCAGAATTAAAGCAGACAAAACAAGAATGACAGAGAACAGAAGAATAAAACTTCTCATAAAATTCATAAAATCATCTCCAACAAACTTTTACAATCGGCGGGCTGAGAAGCGCTACAAGCACTTACACCAGATTCCCGTTCTAAAAGTTCTTTTTTTCTTTTATATTTTAAATTATACTCAATATTATATTCCCGTTGCCAGTTTCTCTTTCTTTCAATCACTTCAAGAGCATGCTGATTAGTACAACGAAGCTTCTGATTCTTACCTGGATGAACATCACACCCATTAATCCTCAATCCCGCTGCAGCAAAAGAAACAACACCCGTTACTTTATTGACATTTACCTTAACTACAGAAGAAACAACATATTTTTCCCCAACATTTAAACTAACTAAAACAGTCTTATGCCAATAAGATTCTCTTGCATATTTCCTATCCACCCTAATTTTATTGCACGCTGCAACAGTATCAGGAAGCCTTACAATGTTCCACCACTTCCTATCATAAAAAAACAACCGCCGTTCATATACTGTATTAAAAAATTTTCTCAGTGTCCGAAAGCACGTATAGTTATACCTGCAACGATCGCAATACCGAAGACAGGTATCAAAGAGCCACCTGTATTCCAGGTCGATTTATCCGAAGCAGACGCATTCGCCATGGCGCCACCAGCCGCAGTCGCAGCAGTCCAGTCTGCATTTGCCTGAGGAAGCATCGTCGAAGCCAGCTTCATCACAATGATGCCACCTACAATCAGCACCATCAGAGACTTAGCATTAACTTCAGCCGCCTCATTCTTCAGGAAGCCCGGAACATCGCTGACCTCTTTATCATCAAGAAAGAGCTTTATTCTCTTTCCCGATGCCTGCATGCCGGAAACAAGCTTATCAAGGCTTACACAGCCCATGCACGCAAGCTGCCCCTGCATGCCAACAGCGATAATTTTGTCTGCAAATCTATCCTTGGCATCCCGCACTTTTAATAGAGTGCTTGAGCCTTCAATATGTTCTCTCAGACCACTATTTATCTGGTCCTTGAGATGTTCTAATTTCTGTCCTACGGTGTACATTTTATCACCAATTAAGGTCAGAAAAAACACAAGTATAAAAACCCCTTATTTTTAATCGATTAAATTATCGATAACCTAATCGATAATCGCTCAAATTTTTTCATAAAAAACACTTAATTTACCTGATATTATTTTAATTAACAAAGATATATAATATCATGTCGCACCCTTAGAAAAAGGATTCTTCTCACGATGAATCTGTTTCAATTTATTATTATCCTTCGCTACATAGCTCATTGTCGATGTTATACTCTTATGACCCATCAGGTCTTTGATATCCTTTACATCAACACCCTGAAAATGCAAATGAGTAGCAAAACTCGCACGAATGCGATGCGAACCCATTCCAAAATATTTCAAAAATACTTTTTTATAACCCTGATATTTCATTGGCTTTCCCTTTTTGCTGCCAATCGTGTACCAGAGCCGCTTTCCATTTGGATAATTTGAATAATACCACTCTTTCAGCTTCTTAAGAGTCTCCTGATCCAAATAGACATATCCATCTCCTCCGCCTTTCCTCTTTGGAATATACACCTCACCAGTATCCCAGTTGATATCCTCCTGAGGATTACAAGCAAGGGACTCTGAAGCCCTCCAGCCAGTTACATAGGCGCAGCGAATAATAAAATAATCACGAACCGCAACCTCATAACGGTTCCCCTTCCTGAATTTTATAAACATCTCATCAAGAGTTTTTATTACTTCCTCATGCGGAACGTAAATAACTTCTTTCTTCGGAACCCTGACATTATCCACTTTCCTAGTAGGATCTTCAGATATCAAATCATTTCTATACAGAAACTTAAAAAACGTCTTTACATTAGATATCGAAGTTTGCATAGAGGACGGTTTAAAACCTTTTAGAGCAACGAAGTCCAGATAATCATCAATTACCTCACAGGTTACAGCCCTAACGTCCTGATAAGCCTCAGGATGAGTTCCAAAGAGCCATTTACCAAAGGGTCTGAAGAAATCATTCTTATATTGAATAGTTCGCTGTGAAAAATTCCGTCTTATCATCCAAGCCCTATATTTTTCCATAGCTTTTTCAAAAGTTAACATATACGACAATCAGGAAAAACCGACCTCTATATATAGAGACAAGTTTTAATCGATAATTTAATCGATTACCTAATCGATATCACCGATACCTAAATATGTAAAAAAGCGCCTCTTATGATGGGAGATAACGGGAGAACTCCCGAAAAGCATAAGGAGTGAATATGTTATATCCGTTTGGCGATAAAAAACCATCTGTGCCGGAGAGCACTTTTATAGCAGAGACCGCGTGCGTCATAGGGGATGTATCGATAGGGGAAAAATCAAGTATCTGGTTCAACTCTGTTGTCCGGGGTGACAGGGGAAAGATCATCATAGGGCGGGGCTGTAATATCCAGGATAGCGCTGTCATACACGCGGATGAATCAAATGTCGAGATAGGCAATGGCGTTACCATCGGTCACGGCTGTGTCATGCACGGCTGCCTGGTAAAGGATAATGCGCTTATTGGTATGAACGCTACTATATTGCACCGCGCCGAAATCGGGGAATCTGCTATTATCGGGGCAGGGGCACTTGTCCCGCCTGGTCACAAAATCCCGGCGAACAGTGTTGTGTTCGGGATACCATGCAAGCATGTGAGGACAACAACAGAGGCGGACCTGCAAATCATAAAAAATACCCTGAAGAATTATGAGGAATTGACCGAGAAATACCTGAAAATGAAAGGTAAGCACTAATGCGGAATATAGAAATAGATGAACTTGGCGCAACCCCCATCACTGAGAGAAAAGTAGAGGTCGTTGAAAGAAAAGGACTTGGGCATCCCGATTATATCTGCGATTCGATAATGAACCAGGTCTCTGTCGAACTCTCAAAGGAATATATGGGGCGGTTCGGGACTATCATGCACCACAATATCGACAAGGGAATGCTTGTGGCTGGAGAGGTAAAAACGAAATTCGGCGGAGGCGTGATATTAAAGCCGATGCGTATTATTTTTGGTGACAGGGCCACTTTTGAGGTGGAAGGCGAGTTCATTGATGTAAATAATATTGCAATAGATACTGCAAAACAATGGTTAAGAGATAACATGCGGTTTGTCAATCCGGATTTGATCGAGTACCAGGTCGAAATCGCCAGCGGCTCGGCTGAGCTTACGGATATCTTCAAGCGAAAAAACGCTATTCTCGGAGCCAATGATACCTCGGCTGCCGTCGGGTATGCCCCGATGACACCGACTGAGACCATAGTGCTTGAAACCGAAAAACACCTGAATTCCCCGGGTTTTAAAGAAAGGTTCCCCGAATCCGGGGAGGATATTAAAGTCATGGGACTCAGGATCGGGAATGAACTCCAATTGACAGTCGCCGACCCGCTTGTGGATATGTTCATAGAATCAGAGAGAGGTTATTTCCAAAAAAAAGACGAACTCCTGGAAGAGATAAAAGCGTACGTATCCGAACGAACGGAACTTCGGACTTCTGTTTATTTAAACATGCTGGACAGGGAAGGAAGAGGCATGGGCGGGATATATCTTACGGTAACAGGTACTTCAGCCGAGGATGCGGATTCAGGCCAGGTGGGAAGGGGGAACCGCGTGAACGGCATCATTCCTCTTAACCGCCCTGTGAGCAGCGAGGCCGCGGCAGGGAAAAATCCTGTGAGCCATGTCGGGAAGATTTACAACGTACTGAGCCACAGGATCGCCAGTGAGATATACATGAACGTCCCCGATCTCAGGGAAGTGTATGTGTGGCTGCTGAGCCAGATAGGTGAACCCATCGACCAGCCGAAGATAGCTGCTGCGCAGGTGATAATGGAGAAAGGGTCGATCGGGAGCGTGGAGAAAGAGATAAACGAGGTCATTGATAAGGAGCTTGCGAACATCCGGGAGTTCTGCATGGAACTGGCGTATGGGAGGATAGCGGTGGTCTAAATTATTTTAATTTACCTATTCGTTCTCAATACTACCACAATAAATCTCATCCTGTTCACGCAAAACATTTTCTAATTGTTTTAATCCAGTTTTTCTAAAATTTCCAAGTTTTTTCATGAACTCAGAAAAGTTCTCAAATTCTATATACCAAATATTTTTGCATCCTTTGGTATATTCTTCTGAAAACTTTGCGGTTACTGGATAAACTAATTGTATTTCTGGAAACATTTGTTTAAAAAATAAAACACCTAATGTTTGTAGTTTGCTACCAGTTGGAGCAATAATGCATTTATGTGTATTGATCTATAACCTGTTTGATAAATTCAAGTGTTATAGCGTTGGGTCTCTTTTTTAGAAAATTACTTAGATTTTCGCCAGGTACATATTCCCATAAAATACATGCATACGAATTGCCATCAAATACTTCATAAGGTTCATTTTCATGAGGTTTGTGGTCGTGATATTGCGCTACTTGTGGGATTCCTTCTAATTTTGCAACCTTAATTATTTCCATTTGCCAGTTTGATTTTAATTTTTTCAGGGGAATTATTTTAATTGCTCTATAATGATCTATATCTTTATTATAAGCTTTATAAACAACACCTACTTTTCCGTTACCAATTTCTTCAATTAATTCGTAGTTAAAAAATCTTTTTCCTCTTAATTGATTAAATGGCGGAAGATTTGAATTTCTCAATTTCTACCCCACCTTTTTCATAACAACTATCCACTCATTTTTTGTACAAGCCCCTTCTTTTCTTGCCCTTCTAAAAGTGGGGACTTCATCTTGAATGAAATCCTCACAATCAAAGGAACCCATGCTATTTGCAATATCAATAACTGCTAATGCTGTATTAATCGATTTCTTGGATTTATTCACATCTCCAAGAACAAATACACAATAGGAATTCATTTTCAAAGCTGGATATAAATTCTTAATTACAGTTCTCATTAAATTTTTAAAATCTTCTAGGTTACGTGGGCTTTTTGTATCATATTTTTTATAATCTTTTTCTCCCAAGAACCATAATCTCAACCTATTGTCTCTTGCATAATCTAAGGCATTCATGTACGGAGGGCTTGATATTATAGCATCAATACTATTATCTGGCAGAACTATAGCAAGATTCCAAAATTGCCGTAAA